>CAZMDD010000001.1:0-12160 GCA_964565065.1 uncultured Caldilineales bacterium
GGTTACATGGCTGGTGTGCTGGCTGCTTCCCTCTCCAAGACGGGAACCATCGGCGCCGTGCTGGGCACCGACCTGGTTCCACCGGTAGTTGCTTTTAAAGAGGGCTACGAAGCGGGCGCCAAAGCGACCAATCCCGACATCAAGCTCATCTCCACCTATCATCCCGGCGAGCTTTCGCAAGCCTTTGTCGATCCCGAATGGGGTGCTGCCACGGCCAAGCAGGCAATGGATCAGGGTGCTGATGTCATCTTTGGTGCGGGCGGCATGACCGGTAACGGCGCTTTGCAAGAAGTTGCAGCGGCTGCTGAATCGGGCAAAGAGGTTTACTGCATCGGTGTGGACAGCGATCAGTGGGAAACCCTGCCCGCGGCCCATCCCTGCCTGGTTTCCTCGGCCATGAAGCTTATCACTCCCGGTGTGGCCGGTTTGATTTCTATGGCCAACAAGGATAACTTCCCTGGTGGCAATTATGTGGGCGATGTGGGTCTGGCCCCCTTCCACGATTTCGCCGACAAAGTGCCCGCCGACCTGCAGGCCAAGCTGAAAGAGATTAAGCAAGGGTTGCTCAGTGGCGACATCGACACCGGTTATCATCCTGGTGGTTGATGCTCCGCACCTATCCCTAACAAATCGTCGGGGACTTTGTTTCCGTTAGTTGCATAAAAAGCGAGATGGTTTTAGACTAATGTAAGCCATCTCGCTTTTTCATTGCTACAGCATAAAGCGTTGGGCAAAAGGACGAATCTTGGCCCGATTGCATGGCCGATTCCATCCAACGGCAACGCTTTCCTGGCAGCGCAGCACATTTGCGTGAGACAGTTATCATACGAAGCAGTACTCGTCACACTCAACGTTTCATCGATGAGAGGTTTTTATGGGCAATTTTTCTCTTCGCCGACTTTTACGCTCGCTCCTTATCCCATTACTGGCTGTGTTTTTGGCTTTGGTTGTGGGAGCTGCCATCATGTGGCTGGCTGGTGATGACCCGATTGAGGCGTACAAAGGGTTGTTTATGGGAGCCTTTGGCAGCAAAAGGGGCTGGGCCACCACGATTCGTAAATGGTCGCCATTGTTGCTAACCGGTCTTTCGGTGGCGGTCGCTTTTCAGGCGGGCCTATTCAACATCGGTGCTTCGGGCCAGTTTATGATGGGCACGATTTTTTCGGTGTGGGTAGGCATTCATTTTCCCGACTTACCTGCGCTTGTTCATGTGCCGCTGGCTATTTTGGCCGGCATTCTGGGCGGCATTTTGTGGGGGGCCATTCCTGGCATTCTCAAGGTGACAACTGGCGCACATGAGGTTATTTCGACCATTATGCTAAATTATATTGCGGCGTTGTTTGCTGGCTGGACGGTGTATGCCGGTGGTTCCAGTGGGCAAAAGCCGGGCCCGTTGTGGGATCCTGCGGCCAAGGCTATCTCGCGCACGCCGCCAGTGGTTGAAAGTGCCCGCATCCCATTCATCTTTGGCCCGCCCTACCGGGTGCATTGGGGCGTGGTGCTGGTGATTGTCGCCATTTTTCTCATTGCCTGGCTGATGTATAAAACTACCATCGGGTTTGAGCTGCGGACAGTGGGGCAAAATTTCAAGGCTTCGAAATATGCAGGTATTCGCGTGGGCTGGACGGTGGTGCTGGCCATGATGCTGGCCGGGGCGCTGGCAGGCATGGCGGGCGCCATCGAGACGTTGGGCGTGAATTTTAAATTTGCGCCGGAGTTTGGCGGTTCGGTGGGCTTTGATGGCATCACCGTGGCGCTGTTGGGGCAAACGAACCCCTTTGGTGTGGGATTGGCTGCCTTTTTCATGGCTTCGCTGGCAGCGGGTGGCGCCAAGATGCAGTTTGATTCGGGCGTTTCATCTGACATCATTCAGGTCATCAATGCCCTGATGCTGGCGTTTGTGGCAGCTCCGGCTATCATTCGCTATGTTTTCCGCATTCGCAAATCTGATGCAGACCAAGAATCGACGCCCAAGATTTCGTGGGGCGGTTAAGCTGCACCCGTAGACAATTTGTCCGAATTTGACTTCCTGAGTGGTTTCAGACATCAATTTATTTGAGGTTGGCTTATGAGCGCAACGTTTTTCAAGAAAACATCTCTTATCTCTCTGGGCATTGCCCTGGCTCTTATTGTTGTTGGCATTGTGGTCAACTTGAGCCCGACATTGCACGAAGTTACCTGGCTGCGGGTGCTGTTTGATGTAAGCACGCTGAACTTCACCCTGCGGGCCACCATTCCCCTGGCTCTGGGGGCGATGGCGGGCATTTTGTGTGAACGCACCGGCATCATCAACATCGGCATCGAGGGCATGATGCTGGCGGGTGCTTTTGCCGGTTTTGTGGCCAAAGTGGCTACCAACGACTGGCCCCTGATGGCCAGCTTGCTCATGGGCGTGCTGGCTGCCATTTTGGCCGGTGGGCTGATGGGTTACATTCATGCCGTTTTCTCCATTCGTTTCAAGATGGATCAGATTATCTCCGGCACGTTTCTCATCATTTTGGCTGGTGGCTTGAGTGCTTATCTGTTTAATCCTGACTCGGTGGCCATCGGCAAATTTTCGCCCATTGCTATTCCCGGGCTTTCCAAAATTCCGGTAATTGGCGATATCTTCTTCAAGAACCCACCCATCACCTATGCCGCGCTGATTTTGGTGGTGGTGCTGCATGTCGCCTTTTTCCATACCAAATGGGGGCTGCGTTCCCGGGCCGCGGGCGAACATCCCCGCGCGGCTGACACTGTGGGTATCAATGTGAATTTTTATCGCTACCTGAACACCACCATTGGCGGCATGGTGGCAGGTTTGGCTGGCGGTTTTTTGGTGCTGGAGGCGGTGGGGCAATTCCAGGAAGGCATGACTGCGGGACGTGGGTTTATCTCGCTGGCAGCCATGATTTTTGGCAATTGGATGCCCTTTGGCGCGTTGGGGGCAGCCACACTGTTCGGCTACACCCAAGGCGTGCAAAATGCCTTGCTGCTGGCAGGTGTGGCCAACATTCCCCGGCATTTTATTAGCATGTTGCCCTATGTGGTAACCATCATTGCGGTAGCGGGCTTTGTGGGCCGGGTACGCCCCCCCGCTGCTGAAGGCAAAGTCTACGAAACCGAGAGCTCGGACTGATTCCCGCGGAGGCACACATGAGTCAAAATCAAATTCCTGTCCTCGAAGTAAAAGCTATTACCAAACGCTTTCCGGGCGTTGTGGCCAATGCAGATGTCAATATGACTTTGCAGAAGGGCGAAATTCTGGCGCTGCTGGGTGAAAATGGCGCTGGCAAATCCACCTTGATGAATGTCGTTTATGGGCTTTATAAGCCAACCGAGGGCGATATTTTTGTCAATGGCAAAAAGGTTGTGATGCACAGCCCCAAAGATGCCATCGCTTTGGGCATTGGCATGGTGCATCAGCATTTTCAACTTGTGCCCGTGATGACCGTGGCCGAGAACATTATGCTGGGGGCCGAAAGTGTCAAGAATGGCCTGCTGGATATAAAAAAGGTGGCGGCTGATGTGAAGGCTTTGTCGCATCGGTATCATTTGGATGTTGACCCTTATGCCATTGTTGAGGATTTGCCGGTAGGCGTGCAACAACGTGTCGAGATTATCAAGGCGTTGTATCGGGATGCGGAAATTCTTATTCTGGATGAACCTTCTGCTGTGTTGACACCACAGGAGATTGAAGGGCTGTTTGAGATTATGAAATTGTTGCGGGAGGAAGGTAAGTCGATTATCTTTATTTCGCACAAATTAAAAGAGGTTTTATACATTTCTGACCGCATCGTGGTATTGCGCGGCGGACGTGTGGTGGGCGAAACCACGCCCGAACAAGCTACTCAGGAATCGTTAGCTGCCATGATGGTGGGCCGCGAAGTGCTTTTGACCATCGACAAGCAGCCGGCAACGCCCAAGGATGTGGTTCTCTCGGTCAAGCAGCTCAAGGCCAGGGATGAATTGGGTGAGCCTGCGCTGCGTGGCATCAGCTTTGATGTGCGTGGTGGCGAAATTTTGGGCATTGCCGGTGTGCAAGGCAATGGTCAAACTGAGCTGGTAGAGGTCATAACTGGCCTGCGCAAGGCTACCGCAGGCGAAATTTTCATCAGTGGCGAAAAGATGACCAATGCTTCGCCACGAACCATTACGCAAAAGGGACAAAGCAGCCATGTGCCCGAAGATCGCCACGCCTATGGCATGGTGGCCTCTTACTCGGTAGCCGACAACCTGATTCTGAACACCTACAATCTGGAGCCTTACTCCAAAGGCATCACCATCAATCGTCCCGCCATCATCAAGCATGCCGAGGAACTCATCGAGACCTTTGATGTGCGCACGCCGGGGCCGCTGACACCGGGCGGCAGCCTTTCGGGCGGGAATCAGCAAAAAATGGTGGTGGCCCGTGAATTCAGCCGTCCCAGCAAATTGCTGATTGCGGCTCAGCCCACCCGCGGCATCGATGTCGGCTCCATCGAATTCATCCATCGCCAAATCGTCAACAAGCGAGATGAGGGCGTGGCTGTGCTGCTGGTCAGCTCTGAGCTGGATGAGATCATGGCCCTTTCTGATCGCATTGCGGTCATGTACAAGGGCGAAATCATCGACATTGTGCCCCGCGCGGCTGCCACCCGTGAAAACATTGGTTTGCTCATGGCTGGTGTGAAACGTGAGGCATGAGCAAACCATCCATACGAGCCTACGATAATCAGCAAGCGCTGGCAGATTGACCTTCAACAGGCATTTTATGGCTTACAAAGATTTACGAGAATTCATCAAGCTGTTGGATAAGGGGGGCGAACTGCGGCGCATTACCGTGCCGGTCGATCCTTATCTCGAGATTACCGAAATTACCGACCGTATCAGCAAAGGGCCCATGGCGCAGAACCGGGCCCTGTTGTTCGAGAATGTGGTAGGTTCTCAGATGCCCGTACTCATCAACATGATGGGGTGCCCCATGCGCATGGCGTGGGCGCTGGGTGTGCGCGAACTGGAAGACCTTAATGAGAAGATGGCTCGGCTCATCGATCCCAAACCGCCCCGGGGCTTGGGGCCCGCATTGGGGCGAGCCCGCGACATGCTGGGAGCGCTGAAAAGCGCAGGTGTTAAACCCAAACTGGTGAGCAATGCACCGGTGCAACAAGTGGTCAAGACTGGTGAAGCCGCGTCGCTGGCCGGACTGCCCATCCTCACCTGCTGGCCCGAAGATGGCGGCCCCTTCATCACCCTGCCCACCGTCATCACCCGAGACCCGGTGACAGGCGGGCGTAATGTGGGCATGTACCGTATGCAGGTCTACGATGAAAAAACGGTAGGCATGCACTGGCAATTGCACAAAAGCGGGGCCGAACATGAGCGGGAAGCGCGGGCCGCGGGCCTGGAGCGCATCCCGGTGGCCGTGAGCCTGGGGGGCGACCCCGCAGTAATTTGGTCGGGGAGCGCACCTTTACCCCCGGGCGTGGATGAATTCTTGCTGGCCGGATGGCTGCGCGGCAAGCCGGTGGAACTGGTAAAATGCGTTAGTCAGCCACTGGAAGTGCCCGCCAACGCCGAAATTGTCATCGAAGGGTGGGTGGACCCCAACGAACGCCGCATCGAGGGCCCCTTTGGCGACCACACCGGCTACTACACCCCGCCCGACGCCTATCCCGTCATGCACATCACAGCGGTCACGCATCGCAAAGACGCCATTTATCCCGCCACAGTGGTGGGGCTGCCCCCCATGGAAGATTACTGGATGGGCAAGGCCACAGAGCGGCTCTTCTTACCCCTGATGAAGCTATTCCAGGGCGAGATTGTGGATTGGAACATGCCGGCCGCGGGCGTCTTCCACAACCTCATCTTCGTTTCCATCAAAAAACGCTATCCCGGCCACGCCCGCAAGGTCATCAACGGCTTGTGGGGCATGGGGCTCATGGCCATGACCAAAGGCATCGCCATTTTCGATGAAGATGTCGATGTGCAAAACGAACAGGAAGCACTCTTTCATCTATTGGGCAATGTGGACTGGAGCCGGGATGTGTTGATTCAGGACGGGCCCGTAGACGCGCTGGATCATGCCAGCTACAACTTTGCCTTTGGCGGCAAAATTGGCATCGACGCCACCCGCAAGCTACCCCAAGAGGGCTATCATCGTGATTGGCCCACGCTGGTGTCCATGTCTGATGACATCAAAGAGCGAGTCACGCGGCGCTGGCAGCAGTATGGATTGGATTGAGCGGCACGCTGCCGCGCGTGCATCATGCGCCCGCACGTGAGCCCGAAATCCTGTGATATAATGACTCATGTTACGCACCAACCGATTGATCGCCTGATTTTGGAGCAATGTGGACGGAAGTTGACGAACACTCAGCCATCCTGTTTCGGCCCTTTTCTAGCATCAAATTGCGTAACAGCAGATAATGGTTACGACTAAGGTAGCCCGGCTAGAAACCACGAAGACACGAAGCCACAAAGGCACAAAAAAAGAAAAAGGTTTGAAATGCTTGGTGTTCTTAGCCTCTTTGTGCCTTTGTGGTGATTGAAGTCGGGTACGTTAGTCGTTACAGATAATGAATCAATCCATCTCGCTTCATGGAGAAAACCATGCCACATTCGTATGATTACGATGTTCTGGTGTTGGGTGGCGGGCCCGGCGGCTACGTTGCAGCCATTCGCTCAGCCCAACTAGGCCTTAAAACAGCCCTCATCGAAAAAGAAAACCTGGGCGGCATCTGCCTGAACTGGGGCTGCGTGCCCACCAAATCCCTCATCCGCAATGCCGATATTGCACATTTGCTGGGGCAAGGCAAAACATTTGGTTTCGAATTTGATAATCTGAAACTGGATTACAAGGTCGCTGTCAAGCGCAGCCGCCAGGTTTCTAAACGACTGGTCAAGGGCATTGGCTTTTTGATGAAGAAAAATAACATCACCCTCCTCAACGGTTTTGGACGATTCACCGACCCGCACACCCTTGAAGTCGATGGTCAACCTGTTAGCGCCGCATCGATCATTGTTGCCACGGGCGCCCGTCCAGCCTTGTTGCCTGGCATAGAGGTGGATGGCCAACGCATCGTTACCTATCGGCAGGCCATTGTGCAAGACGTTCTGCCCCAAAGCCTGCTGGTGGTAGGCGCAGGGCCCATCGGCATGGAATTTGCCTATGTTTACAATGCTTACGGCGTAAAAGTAACTGTGGTCGAAATGCTGCCCCATGTGCTTCCCAACGAGGAACCAGAAGTAGCCGCAGTGGTCGCCAAAGATTTTCACAAACAGGGCATTCGTCTGTTGGCCGGAACCCGCACCGAAAACATCGAGATCTCCGACTCGGGCGTGACCGTGCGCGTGAAAAATCTGGAATCGGGACAGGAAGAAAGCATCGAGACCGCACAAGTGCTGGTAGCCATTGGCATTCGCCCTAACAGCCAGGGCTTTGGCCTGGATAAAATAGGTGTGAACATCCACGAGCGAGGCTGGGTTCCTGTCAACCATGTCATGCAAACCAACATACCACACATCTACGCCATTGGTGACCTTAATGGCAAGATGCCCCTGGCCCATGTTGCCAGCGCTCAGGGCATTGTCGCCGCTGAAACCATTGCCGGTGTCGAGACCGTGCCCATGGATGATTACAGCAACATGCCCCGATGCACCTACTGCCATCCGCAAGTAGCCAGTTTGGGATTGACCGAGGCACAGGCCAGGGAAGCTGGCTACGAAATCAAAACAGGCAGCTTTCCCTTTCAGGCCAATGGCAAGGCTCTGGGACTGGGCGAGCGAGATGGTTTTGTCAAAATCATCATGGATGCCACCTACCACGAAATTTTGGGTGTACACATGGTCGGGCCCGAGGTCACTGAGCTGCTGCCCGAGCTGAGCTTGGCCCGCATGCTGGAACTGACGCCGGAAGAAATCGGGCGCAACGTTCATGCCCATCCCACCCTCTCCGAAACGCTGATGGAAGCGGCCCACGCGGTTTTGGGTCACGCCATCCACATGTAGGCCTGTTGGCTCCAACCTCACACCTTCATTCGCATACGCCATCTCCATTCCACTCATGGCCCACACAACCCAACCACTCCCCATCGAACTGGATCCAAATCCCCCCAAGCATGATTGGCACAAGCCGCAACTTACCCGCGGGCGACGGCCCGACTGGCTGCGCGTAACCGCGGCCAATGGCGATACCTTTTTCGAGGTCAATCATCTCATCAAAGCAGAAGGCTTGCACACTGTTTGCGAAGAGGCAGGTTGCCCGAATCTGGGCGAATGCTGGAATCGGGGTACAGCCACCTTTTTGCTGCTGGGCGACACCTGCACCCGCTCGTGCAGCTTTTGCAAAATTAAGGTAGGACGTCCCGAAAAGGTCGATATCACCGAACCTATTCGTGTAGCCCGCTCGGTGCAAGAGATGGGCCTGCGCCATGCTGTGCTGACCTCGGTCAATCGTGATGATTTACCCGATGGGGGCGCCTTCATCTTTGCCGCCACCATTCGTAAAATTCGTGAATTTCAGCCGGGATGCACCATCGAGGTGCTGATTCCTGACTTCATGGGGGATGACGCGGCCTTGTGGACGGTGATGCGGGAAAAACCGGAAATCCTGAATCATAATGTCGAAACAGTGCCCCGGCTTTATCGGCGGGTGCGCCCGCAGGCCAAATATGACCGCTCGCTGGAAGTGCTGCGTCGGGCCAAAGAGATGGATGCCAAAACGCTGACTAAATCGGGCTTTATGCTGGGCCTGGGCGAACGCTGGGAAGAGGTGATTCAGGTGATGAAGGATTTGCGTCGTGTGGATGTGGACATTCTCACCATCGGTCAATATCTGCAACCCTCTCGCTTCCATCTTCCCATCGAAAAATACTGGCATCCCCAGCAATTTGCTGAGTTGCGTCGCTTGGGCGAGGAGGAATTGGGCTTTAAGTGGGTGGAATCTGCCCCACTGGTGCGCTCCTCCTACCACGCCGATGGCCAGGCGCGGCTCATCTCCCGTGACGATTTACCCGCTGCAATGGCTTGAAATCATGTTTGACTTGCTACTTTCTCCGCTGAGTTATCCCTTTATGGTGCGCGGTTTGCTGGCCGCCATTTTGGTAGGTATTGTCTGCGCCACGGTGGGCACTTACATCGTGCTGCGGGGCATGGCCTTTTTGGGAGATGCCCTGGCGCACGCCATTTTGCCCGGCGTGGCGGTGGGGTATCTGGTTAGTGGTGGCTCGCAGGTTGCGGTTTTTTGGTTTGCTTTGGTTACTGCGGTGCTGGCTGCGGTGGGCATCGGTTTTATTAGCAAGGGGACTGAGCTCAAAGAGGACACAGCCATTGGCATTGTGTTTGCTGGCATGTTTGCCCTGGGCATTGCGCTCATCTCTACGGTGCGGGGCTATGCGGTAGATTTGGCGCATTTTCTTTTTGGAGATGTGTTGGGGGTCAGTAATCAGGATTTGTGGCTCATCTTCATTTTTGGGGCCATTGTCATCATCACCATGATTCTGTTTTATAAGGAATTTCTGGTGCTTTCGTTTGATCCGGTGCTGGCTGCCACATTGCGCATCTCTGCCCAATTGCTGAATTATCTGCTCTTTGTGCTGCTGGCCATTACCATTGTGGTTTCGTTGCAGACTGTGGGTGTGGCGCTGATGCTGGCCATGTTGGTGACACCTCCAGCTACCGCGTATTTGCTAACTCGACGTTTGTCCACCATGATGGCTTTGGCCGCGGCTATCGGCGCTTTTTCGGGGGTGGCCGGACTTTATCTTTCTTTTTACATCAGCATGGCTTCGGGAGCGGCCATCGTGTTGGTTTCTACGGTGATTTTTGCGCTGGCAGCGCTTTTTGCGCCCGAGCGGGGTTGGGTGTGGCGCCAATTTGCTCCTGCGGCAGCGGATGATGTTTTGAGCGCTGAATAACGTTTTGCGAGCCGGTTTTATGCGCATTCTCATCGACGCCCGAGTCATTCAGGATCATTTTCCCGGCATCGGGCGTTATGTTTATAATCTTGTCGATGCCATGGCGCCGCAATGGCATGGGGAGCTGGTGCTGCTGGTGGCTGCTCATGCTGTCAATACTCGCTACGATCTCAAGCATCTGGCACGCCATGCCAATGTGTTGCTTGTTCCCACCGATATTCCTGTTTTTCATTGGCGCAGTCAAACGACATTGCCAGGTTTGATTCGGTCTTTGGGGCCACAGGTGGTGCATTTTGCTTACAATGTGCGCCCGCTGGCTTTGGGCTTGCCTTCGGTGCTTACGCTGTATGATGTTATTCCCCGTCGTTTCCCCCACTATTTTGCTCGCACCGCCCGCTGGAAGATTGAGGGGATTCAACGGGCGGCGCTGCGGGCCTCCCATGCGCTGGTGGCGATTTCGCAGAGTACGGCTGATGATTTTGTAACGCTGTATCATGTGCCGCGTCAGCGTGTTACGGTGGCTCCCCTGGCTCCTGACCCTGTTTTTCATCCCCGACCTCAGGCCGAGATGGCGGCTTTTCGGCGGCGAATGGGGCTGCCGGAGCGGTATTTTCTTTATTTGGGTTCCAACAAGCCGCACAAGAATTTACCCCGTCTCATCCGCGCTTTTGGCGAAAGTCAAAAGTTAAAGGGGGCAGGGCCCAAGAATGTGCTGGTGGTGGCGGGGCACTGGGATGAGCGTTATCCCGAAGCCAAAGCGATGGCGGTTTCGTTAGGTTTGGCAGATGGTGTTCGATTTTTGGGGCCAGTTTCGGGGCACGATTTGCCGTTGCTGTATGCAGCTTCGTGGGCGTTTGTTTTTCCCAGCCAGTACGAAGGTTTTGGGCTTCCGGTGTTGGAGGCCATGGCCAGCGGTGTGCCGGTGGCATGTAGTCGCGCCCCGGGCTTATCCGAAGTGGCGGGCCAGGCCGCTCTTGGCTTCGATGCTGACAGCGTGGCCGAGATGGCAGATGTTTTGTTCCGGCTGGGTACAGATGTGTCGGGTCGGGCGCAGCTCATCCGGTTGGGAACCACGCGGGCGCAACATTTCTCCTGGCAAGAAACCGCACGTTTGACCCTGGCGGTTTATGAACGCCTGGCCCGGGCCTAGTTGTTGCCCAGCATGACACCGATGTCGGGAGTATCGGCAGGGTGATGGCGGTGTTCTTCTCGTAATTTTCGGGCTTCGTCCAGACGTTGTTGGCGTACCGAGCGGATGCCGTAGATGAGGACGATGAGCAGCAGGGCCAAGATGGCCAGTTCTACCATCATCAGCGTGAAGGTTTCTTCGTTGCCTGCAATGGCAATGTAGCGAGAGCCTTCGGCGGTGATGATAAGCACTCGTCGTACAACAGAGATGAGGCCGACGATGAGAAAGGGTTCGCTGGAAAGGCGGCGTTGGGTGATGGAAATTTTCACCATCTGCATAATTTCGGCCAGCATGGAAATGAGTAGCAGGCTATCGAGAATTTGCAGCACATCCAATGAGACTTTGCCTCCCAGCCAGGGAATGATGCGTTGCCACCATAGTTGCCCCAATCCCCCCAAGGCTGCCATCATCAGCGTAAGTCCGATGACGACATAGATGACGAATTCGGCGTTGCTCCAAAAGGAGATGAGTTTTTTTAGGATTTTTCTGCGGGTGTCTTTTTGCATGACGATTTACAGATAGTTGGTGTGGAGGTTCGTCAAAATGCGCATTTACTCAATCGCAGATTTTCACGGAAGATGCAGGAAATTATCAAGAAAAATCGTTACGACTAAGGTAGTCCGGCTAGAAACCACGAAGACAGGAAGCCACAAAGGCACAAAGAAAGAAAAAATTTTGAAATGCTTGGTATTCTTAGTGTCTTTGTGCCTTTGCGGTGATTGAAGTCGGGTACGTTAGTCGTTACCATTTATTTAGTTTAGCACTAATGAATGCTGGAATCAAGACAAGGATAAATGGCGAAGTGGCGTGTATGCGACTCGGCGGGTTGCCCGCGGGCCCGAACATCAGACGGCTGCGTTCCAGCGTGTACGCCCCAACCGCGTTCGCCCGAGGCTTTAGCCGCGGGCTACCGTTGCCAAGCCCCGCTGGGGCTACCCCCTCCCCGGCCCTCCCCCGCCCGCTCATTTTCATTCGCTCGCGGGGGAGGGAGCCATCCGCGAGCAGCGCTTCGTAGTCAATCGCCAGCTCCTCCCACCGTGAGGCCCAGCCGAAACGGGGGGAGGCCGGGAGGGGGGCAAAGGCGCCCGCGTGGCCG
>CAZMDD010000002.1:0-39789 GCA_964565065.1 uncultured Caldilineales bacterium
CCCTTCTCCTTGCCCGGACGCCGCACCACTCGGAAATCCTCCAGGCCCGCCCGCACGGTCAGCGCAGCCAACTCATCGCTGGTGTAGGCGTGGGTGAGGGGGCTGATGAAGAGATGCTCCACCATCTCGAAAGAGCGCTTCATCCAGTGCCGCCCATCCACATCGGCCAGGATGAGAACACCGCCCGGTTTCAGCGCCCGGGCCACCTCCTGGATCACCCGCTGGGGCTGGGGCAGACAGTGAAAGGTCATCACCGCAAAGACCGCATCCAGGCTATCCGTGGCTAGAGGCAGATCGGTGGCCGAGGCCTGGATGAAGATGGGCGGATGGGGGCCTGTTTCCAATTGGGCGGGTTTCAGGCATTCCATGCTGATGTCTAAGCTGAAAACCTGGGCGGTGGGCAGGCTGCGGCTGAGAAAGGCCGCGCCATATCCCTGCCCCGCGCCGATATCCAGCACCCAGACGCCGGTGGGCATATCGATCTGTTTCAGCGCAAATTCATAGGCCCCGGTGGAGCGGGCCATGGGGAGGCGGGCGAAGAAGCGTTTGAAAAGTGAGGGCATGGTCTTATTTCCTGTATTCAGTCAGTTGTCCGGCAGCGGGCCTGCCCGCGCCGATGGCTACGAAGGGACGATAGACGATGGGCCACGGACGATGAAGACTCATGAAGACGATGGTCCTCCGTCCATAGTCTATGGTCCTCCGTCCATCGTCTTTATTTTCAGCGCTACGCTCAGTTGTCGGTTTGAGGTGAACCGTCGTCGAGCAGCTGACGGGCCAGGCCCGCCAGATAGGCCCGTTGGGTGCGCTGGCGATACATGGTGGGCGGGCGACAGACGTAGCATAGCGTCTGCTCATCCTGAGGACGGGGAGAGGTGAGGGTTCCGCAGCGTTGACAGGGTTCGAGATATCCGGCCATGAGCAAGGAGCGCTCGGGACGCAGCAGACCGCCCAGGGCCACGGCTGACTCCACCGTCACCGCATCCTCCGGGCAGACGGCCACGCAGATGTTGCAATCCAGGCACAGAGCGGGCTGAAAGGTGAGATTGAAGACCAGACCGTCGTCCACTTCGCCCCACAGGTAGTTGAGCGCGCCGGTAGGACAAAACCGGGCGCAGAGCTGACACCCGGAGCAGCTTTGCGCCGCCACCCGCACCGAGGCCCAGGGCAGCGCGTTGGCGTTCAGAATGAAGCCGGGATCAGGCGTTGCCTTCTGGGCGAGATCGGCCAGATGTTGGTTCAGGCGTCGCAGCGAGGGGGGCGTCTGGTAGGGCAGACGCTGATCCACCGGCGCGTCGGGCGCAAACAGAGGCATAGGCGCTCGCTCCGCCATCTCCGAGGCCCGTTGCTGGGTCAATTTACCCAGACTGCGGAAGAAGCCCCGGCGGCTGACCGCGGGCGCGGCGCCATCCAGCACCGGCACTTCGCGTAGCGGCGTCTCCGTGCGTTGGGTGGTGAGGTGAATGGTTGGAGCGAGCCCGAATCCCATCAGGAGTTGATTGGCCGCGTCCGCCACGCCCGCGATCTCATCATGCAGTGGGCCAATCGGACAGGCGTCGCAGGCGTCGTCGGCCAGCCACACCTCCCGGCCGCCATCCTGGCTGAGACTGAGTAGCTGCTCGGGCGAAAATGCCGCCAGACAGCGCTGGTGGCGGATGGCGTAGTCAGCGGGCGCAGCGCTCCGTTCGGGCGCAGGATGCTGGGGACAGGCCAGGACCAACGCCCCCCCTGCTGGCATTTCATCTCGCAGATTGATCAGTTTGGTCTCGGGATGCCGAGCCTGGGAGAAGGCGTCGGTGGGGCAGCCGCGCATGCACGCGCCGCACCCCACGCAGACATCTTCATCCAACACGGGCAACGGTTGCATCCCCACCATCAGGCTGAGCGCATCCGTTGGACAATGATCCACGCACCAGGTGCATCCGGCCTGCCGGTGCCGGGCGTTGAGACAGCGATCCGCGTGGACGTCGGGTGGGGTCAGGTGGAAAGCGAGGGTGAAGTCTGGCATACCGAAAGTATAACCGCGATGGCCGGACAACCCAAGCATCTCCGGCGCTACGGACGTATTAAAGCCGGGGGTGCTTTTTGTATTCCTGGTCAACTCATGTCGGACGCTTCAGGCCTGTGGCCAGGGGGAGGCCGACAACTTTTCCCAACATTGCAACGTCCACTTATGCCCTCTTCGTGGTATACTAAGCAACCAAATATGTCACTTTTTATGTGACTACTAACTCCTGATGTTTAACTTTTTCGCTCTCGAAAGCAGCTGTTTCTGGATTGATCTACTGTCCTCAAGCCAGATGAAAGGACAATAAGACAAAAGTGGACGAAGGCATACATTGTTTTGTCGATGTTGGTCCATTTTCTGGCAACCTGACACAAATCTCATGTTCATGCTTCCTGCCGATTGAAATCAGGGCTGAGGGCCTGCGGCCGTCTGAAGACCGGCGTCGACAGCGTCTTGGATGCCGGATGGCGATACAAATCGGGCGAGAAAGCCTCCCCGAAGGGGGACGAGCGGCGCAGGCCATTCCTTTCCACATTTCCTCCCCCCGCCCGTCTCGGAGCAGGGGAGGAAGCAAAGGCCCATTATCGAATTCATTCGACCTGTGATAGCAAATAAAATCAATTTCAGTCGATCACGATTTGTCATGATGCGCAGAGCCGGATCCGTGATCCGGCGGTGATTCGAGCGTCAAATCCGCCGGATTGCGAATCCGGCTGGACACATACTCTCGCAATCGAGATCCACTGAATTTGTGTCAGGTAACTAGCACTCAGTCAAATGTAGTTTGATGGAAATCCTCTTGTGGCCGTGGCCTTTACCATCGAGTAAACTCAGACTCTCCAGGCGCTTTGCGCCAGCGGTCGACCTCCGTCGACCGTCTCTGGTTGGTGGACGGCGTAGGCCGTCCGTTGGCCAGAGGCCAATAGAGACCGACTTCAGTTGGCCTGTCGGGCCGGCCGTCGCCTTCTTCCCTCCAAGCAGACTTGACTTAGTACTAGCACGTAGATTACAACAACTCTTCCAGCGCTTTCCAGGGCAGATTAAAGGCTTCTGCCACTGCCGGATAGGTGATGTGCCCTTTGAACGTGTTGACGCCTTTGGCCAAAGCTGGGTCTTGTTGGATGGCTGCGAGTGCGCCAAGATTGGCCAACTTGACCATATAGGGCAATGTTGCGTTGTTCAGGCCATAAGTGCTGGTGCGAGGCACGGCCCCCGGCATGTTCGAGACGCAATAATGCACGACGCCATCCACCAGGAAGGTGGGGTTGGAGTGGGTGGTGGGGTGTGTGGTCTCGATACATCCACCCTGGTCGACTGCCACATCCACCACGACGCTGCCTGGATTCATGGCGCTGATCATAGAACGAGTCACTAGTTTGGGGGCGCGGGCGCCTTTGACCAACACCGCACCAATGAGCAGATCGGCTCGTTTCACAGCTTCGGCGATGTTCACTGGGTTCGAGGCCATGGTGGCCAACCGACCGCCCAACACATCATCCAGATAACGCAGTCTCTCAAGATTGATATCAATGATGACGACATTGGCGCCCATTCCCAAGGCGATCTTCGCCGCATTCGTCCCGACCGTGCCGCCGCCAATGATCACCACATCCGCTGGGCGCACGCCTGGTATCCCCGATAGCAATTTGCCTCGCCCGCCATTCATCTTCTCAAGATAATAGGCTCCGATTTGCACTGCCATGCGCCCCGCCACCTCACTCATCGGTTGCAGTAACGGCAGATGCCCATTCGATAGCTCCACCGTCTCATAAGCGATGCCGGTAACGCCGCTTGCCATCATCGCTTTGGTTAGCATTTCATCCGCGGCCAGATGCAAATAAGTGAATAACGTCAGATCTGGGCGTAAAAAGCCATATTCGTTGGGTTGCGGCTCTTTCACCTTGACCACCAACTCCGCCTGCCAGGCTGTGGCGGCGTCAGGAACGATCTTAGCCCCCACATCTTCATAAAATTCATCCCTAAAACCACTCCCCTCTCCGGCAGAATGTTGCACCCAGACTTCATGGCCTTCATGCACCAGCTGCTTGACGCCACCTGGCGTCATGGCAACGCGATACTCGTTGTCCTTGATCTCCTTGGGAACGCCAATGATCATCGTTGATCCTCCAAATATTGCGAATGATAGGCGACTCGTTTGGATTTCAGAGGCGTCCATCGTTGGGAGAGATGGAGCCCTCATAAAATCCAGCCGAGCAAAAAAGATTGGTTTGGCGCATCGTATCGAAGCGTGTTATGGGTCGCACTGGCTGATTTTTGTGTGCGCCAGATAGTGCTTCAAGTGTAATGAATTGAAAATGATCGCGCAAATTGGCATACAAAAAAAGCGTTCCTGGTCGAGAAATCAACCAGGAACGCCACCTGTTGTGCATCGCTATGGCACGGTATCTTCAAATTCGATTGAAACTGGCCCAACTTCTTTTGTGACTGCATGAACGATGACCTGGTGTTCTCCAGGTTCGACGCACTTTCCTGGAACCGACAGCGTCATTTTTTTTCCCATTCGTAAGAAAAATGGAGATTGCTCATGAATGGTGCTGGCGAGCCGTTTTTTGCTGGCGCTCACCATGATCTGGTCAGGAGCAAAAAGTTCGCCATCGATTTCGATGGGGCCGAGGGAAACAATCGTCGTCGGCGCAATCCTGTTCGCCAACCTGAATTCCAGGCCATTGCCGTTGTTTTTCAGGCTGTTTTCAAGATAAAAGCGCCGTAACAATGCTGTTGGAATCGCCAAAACGACACCTCCTTTATACAATTGTTGTGCTTCTGGAACAACAGAAGAGAACTGCGCCGTTGCAGCTCCATAGAGAAGCATAACAGAAATTTGATTTTCGCACAACCACGCGGCGCGTCATGGGGGCGTTTCAAAATGGGGGCGCTTTTCGTGTTCATGGCCGACTCAAGTCGGGCGCTTCAGACCTGCAGCCAGGGGATGCCCTCCGCCGTCCCGGTCGTCGGAAGGTGACCATGGGCGCTATCTAAACACCTTGCCACAACTTCTCCCCCGCGCCCGTCTCGAAGCAGGGGAGGAAACTAAGGTGGGGAGCGACGATTGCCGTGCTCGCGTTCACTCGGCCAGTGCACCAAGGAGCAACTTGCGCCAAATTTGAGACGCATTCGCACGTCCTCACCTGCGATCTGTGGGATTTTCATTCGTCATCGATCGAAATAGAAAGGTTCGAGCTAGAACGTAGCCCCTTCATGTCTGAGTAGCCACGCTTTACGCCATAACCCCCCGCTATAACCGCCCAGGGTTCCATTCGATGCAATCACTCGATGACAGGGGACGATGATGGCGATTGGATTGGCTCCATTGGCGGCGCCTACAGCCCGCATAGCTCCAGCATTGCCTATTGCCCGGGCAATGTTAGCATAGCTTCGAGTTTCACCATATGGAATCTGCAAAAGCTGTTGCCAAACTGAGAGCTGGAATGCTGTGCCTTTGAGCCGTAGCGGCAGATCGAATGCTGTAATCTCTCCCGCGAAATAAGCTGTGAGTTGATGCGCCACTTGCATCAATAAGTGATCAGGCTTGTGCGCCTGGGTTGGCGCTTCGACATAGTGGGCCGACACTATAGCCTGACCATCGCTGCGCAACTCTATGAAGCCAATGGGAGAATGGAAATAGGCATGGGTGATCATAACTTGAGTGTAACCCGCGAAGAGGATTTCGTCAACCAGAATCGTTCTGGTGCAGCAATTCCAAATTTAGCAAAAACCGGCCAGAAAGCGTTTATCTGAGGCTTCCCCGCCTCCTTTGGGCTCCCTCCCCGGCCCTCACCCGACACTCGCAACGCTCGCGTTCGAGGGAGAGAGCCCTTCATCTACAAAGTTTTTTTGCTCTCGCCGGGCTCCTCCCCCCGTGCGGCGGCTGTCGTAACGTGGGGAGGCTGGGAGGGGGGCTTGGAGCAACGACAAATTTGAAACTGCTGGTTCTGGTGGGGGCATTTTGGAGTTGAGGCGTGGTCTGCATTGGGCTAACGCCATCGGCAGTGAATAACCCCGTTCCAAATTGGGCAGGCGCGGAAAAGTCTGCCGGAGCCGCCAACTGGCTGCGGAGAGGGCCGCTTCTGGCAGATTGTCAGGAGGAAGATCGCTGTCGTAAAAAGACCAGGCTGTCGTGGCCTGGTCTGAGATGAAGGAGCGTGAGGTCAGGTTAGGGCAGTGGGGGACGTGATATGACGATGCTTGTGCCGTCACTGTCTCCATCTGCGTCGCTGTTCGCTTGTGGTGCGTATTGCAAATAGTTGTGTTCAATGTGGGTGACCGAGAAGGTGGTGGCGTCTTTCCAGATCGGGACGGGAGGAGAGCTGATGGTGCACAGGCCCGATTCATCGGTTAGGCAGGCGCCAGAACTGCCACGGGCGTTGTTCCAGGCGCCTGTTACCGTTGCCTGGGCCACGGCAGCTCCATTGGCGTCGACCACACTGATGGTGACCTGCGCCCCCCATCGTGTTTTACGAGCCGACCACTGACTTGCACCCTCCAAATCGTTGACGTGCATTGTGTTTGAATCGGGTGGCGTAGAGCCAAATGTTTGCGCCCCGTCTACAACTAGGGCATAGGGTTGTTCTCCCACCGGTACATTGTATGATTCAATGTGAATGGTCCAATCGCCTGCTTCTGGATTTTGGATGTACACATTTTCTACATTATTGAGATGGTCAGGCGCGCCGCCTGGCGCAGACCATCCTCCACTGAAAACATTGCCATGGTAGACCTGCCCGGTGGGGGCTATGGCGGTTAAATCGAGATCATTGACCAACACCTTGTTGGCTGCGGGCGAGGCCGCAACATCTGTCCATACCAGGGTGATCTTCAATGGCTGTGAGCCATCGGTGGTGGCGGCGTAGCGCACTTGATCGCCTGTATTCAGTCCATCTCCCTCATCGACGAAGAAGGCTGAGCCGTCTGTGGCAGCGGCCACGTTCACGCGGCCCCACCCTTCGTGAATGTTGGGGATGGGGAAGGCGTTGTCGTTCATGCCGTCGTTGTTTTCATCCTGCATATCCACAGCAGAGTTGATGAGTGTCGCTTTGGTGAGGGCGGCGCTGGCATGATGCGCGTATGCTTTCTGATAAAAGTCGCGCACCAAGGCGGCGGCTCCTGCCGTGAGTGGATTGGACATCGAGGTCCCGCCCATGTATTTGTACGTATCGCTGTAAGGGTAGCCCCAACCATCATATTGCCATTCGTTGTTTTGAGGGTTTGGCGCTGCATCGTAACTCTGCTGATACATGTCCGAATACCCCGAGAGCACATAGGTTCCTGGCGCCACGACATCTGGCTTGATACGCCCATCATCGGTCGGGCCTCGACTCGAGAATGCTGCCATTTGTTCGGCATTGCCTGCCAGGCTATCGCTGAAAAGTGGTTCAGCAGGAAAATCATTGGGCCAGGCCTGGCCATAAGTAAAGATGGTGTTGCGTCCGCCATTGTCGGCGCAGCTTCCATAATTCAGTTCTGTGTCACATGGATACCCATCCTCGCGTTTGTTTTCACTGGCGCCAACGGTCAGCACGTTTTTGGCTGTGGCGGGCGAGCCAATCGAGTCAGCATCCACCACGCCGTCAGCATCGGCGTCGACGCCATCGTTGCCCGCAGAGAACGTGATGAGCATGTCGCGATGGGTCCACATAAAATCATCGGTGTTGGCTGCGTCGGTGGTGTATTCGCCATTGGCGGAGCTCCCCCATGAGTCGGAATGAATTCTTGCCCCTGCATCATAGGCCTGCGTAAAGAGATCGTGGAGATCGTCGGGAAGCCCCATAAGGTAATAACCATCAGGGAATTGGGTGGCGCATACGCCGATCATATCGAGATAGTCTTCCACCGTCTGCATGACCAGCTTGGCCGCGAAGGCCATCCCCTTTCCTTCGCCATTGGCTCCGCCGTCACCAACAGCCGATACTGCGGTATGCGTGCCATGACCGCTGTCGACATCCTGGGAGCCATCAGGATATGCCTCCCAACAATTGCTGGCGCTGGTGGATGGCCAGTCGAAGATGTTGACAATGCGTTGATCGGGGATGTCGGGATGAGCGCCTTCTGGAGAGCCATGCCCGAGTCCCGTGTCGGCAATCGCAACGATTTGGGTCGCACCATCATAACCATTGGCTGCGGCAGTGGCGCCTCCCATGATTTCACCGCCACCGTATTCATTGTGTTTTTCATACATCCTGAAAGGCTCGATCCAGGCGATGTCGGGAATGTTGGCAATGGCGTCAATTTGCGAGCCTGTCGCGGCCACGCGCAGGACGTTGCCGCCGTAGCTAAGCACTGACGCCCCCGTTGAGCGAATCGCTGAGAGCAGATTTGCAGCGGCAATGCCTTTTTCGGTTCGCACAATCAACAGATTATGCTTGCTTCGACTGAGTTGGGGGCTTATCTTGTAGGCTGGCTGATAAATTCCCACCCAATGGATGCCTGGCATTCGTTTGACGGCCGCCAATTGGCGCGGATTCATTCGCACTTTATAGGCAAAATCGGGGATATACTCGAGGATTTCGATGCCGTGGCCGCGAAGTTGCTTACGCCATTGCGCCTGGATTGGCCCCTGGAACTGGACGATGTAATAGTTGTTGGATCCGGGTGGGAAACGATCGATGCTTAGGTTCGATGGCAACTGTGGGGGGGCGTCGGTAGTAAATGTGTAACTTTTGAGATAAAGCGGAATCGGAGAAGATGAATCGCCATCCTGGGCCTGGCTGATGGTCCCAGATAGCATCAACGCCAGAAGTGTAATAAGAAGGATGAGGAAAACACTTCGTTTCATAAACATTTCCTCCGAGAACAAGTCTTGCATCAGGGGTGTTGACGAGGGGCTAAACTATCAATTCGACGCGCGCCGACCAGCTGCGCGCCCATGGCGAGAAGTATGCATTTGTGACAGGAGCCGGGCAAAGCTCCAACCCGAGATGGCAACCCAATCTAACTCACATTTTAGCATGAATTTTCAAAAATGCAAGCCTCTTTGCCTCCAGGGGTGCGTTTCAAAATAGGGGCAGGCATTGTAAAACCCGCCGGATTCGCAATTCGACTCCGAAGCGGGGCTCCCCAGGACGGATTCGTCATCCGCCCGGCCAAAGAATAAAAGCGCCCTCAAACTGAAACGCCCCTCCCCAAGGCATCGTTTGGCGAACAGCGCAACATTGGGTACAATGAACTCCCTTCATCCTACATTCTCCCTCCTTCTATCCAGCCATGACACGCATCCTCATCACCGGGCATCGGGGCCAGCTTGGCCAATTGCTCTACAACTATCCATCCAAGCATGAACGTGTAGGCATTGATTTGCCTGAGTATGATATTACCAATTTGGCCGAAACAAGCTATCTGTTGCACGACTTACGCCCAAAAATCGTTATTCACACCGCGGCCTACACCAATGTCGATGCCGCTGAATCAGACCCCGATCTGGCCTATCGGCTCAATGCCCATGCTGCCGGAAATCTGGCCCGGGTTTGCCACGAGCTGGGCACAACCTTTGTTCACATCTCTACCAACGAGGTCTTTGCCGGAGATCGCCAGCATCAACCCTATGATGAATGGGATACCCCCACCAATGTGCGGGGCAGCACCTACGCCCGCTCCAAACTTGCCGCCGAAAACGCCATCCGTTTTTACAACAGAGATGCCCGCATTGTGCGCATTGCCTGGCTCTTTTCTGCCGGTGCAGCCAGTTTTCCCTCCAAAATCGTGGCTGCAGCAGATAAACATGGGGCGCTCAAAGTTGTCGCTGACGAATTTGGCAATCCCACCTACGCACCTGACCTGGTAGAGGCCCTTTACAAGCTCATCGACCTCAAAGCGCCCGCAGGCCACTACCATCTCACCAACAGCGGCTTCACCAGCCGATACGAGATGGCCAAAATGACGCTGCAACTCACTGGTCGTGGGCATATTCCCATCGAGCCCATCCCGCACACCGCGTGGCAACGGGCAACCACCCCCCCCTTGCGGGCTCTGCTGGCTAATCATACCGCCGCGGCTCTGGGCATTAGCTTGCGGCCGTGGCAAGAGGCCCTGACCGACTGGGCTCAGGTCTTCAATATGGCCACATCTTCTGGACTCAAACCATGAAACAACTTCTCCGGCATCCCAAAATTTGGGGCGGATGGACCAGCGCCGGGCTGATGATACTCATTACCAGCCTGTGGACATTGTGGGGAGCCTCGGAACTTTATTACGAAGCATGGGGCCTGCCCCTGCCTGAACCGCTCTACTACCTGGCTCCCAGCCTCATCACCCTGAGCCTGACCTTGCTGGCGCTCAAATGGCCACGATGGGGCGGCGGCCTCATCATGCTGCTGGGTGCTGCTTTCACCTTCTTCATCTTTTACTCACGCCTGGGCCACATCACCCTGCAAATCATCCTTAGTTGGTTTCCCCTCACATTCCTCACCCTGCTGGTGGGGTTTTTATTTATTTGGGGAGGACGTGCCGCCTTCTATCCCGCGCGTTTGTCTGCCTCGCAGCCCTGGTGGCGACGCCAGCTACGCTACCGACTGGCTGTGGGGCTTCCCATCATCCTCTTTCTGGGCATCTCTGCGTGGATGCTGCCGCAAAATCTGATGCGGGTGGATGATGGTCACCGCGGTGCCCGACGCATTAGCGGCAATGGTGTCGATTTGGTATGGGCCCCCGCGGGCCCGGGCTGGAACTGGCAACAATCCTGGGGCGGCTACCCCAGTTGGGACATGCTGGCCTTTTATGGAGTGTCTCCGGTGGGACTCAAACAAAGTGACGACTTGCCCAAAAACCACGCCACACAAACCCACATGGACACCCTGGGCCTTTGTCGTTATCTCGATGCTTCGGGCCTGCACCTCATGTCCGAGCCGCAAAACATCTGGCGCATGCCCACCACCCACGAGCTGGTGCAATCGCTGGTCTACCGTGGAGAAAACGCACATTGTCACTGGTCGGGCAAGCTGGAGCAGGCCACATGCGACCACAAACCAGATAAAGAAACGCCGCTGTGGGCCCCGGATGAACATCCCATCTACATGTGGACAGGCGATGAGTTTGACGAAACCAGCGCCTACTTTGTCAGCTACAACGGCTGGATAAAGAAACAGCCCAAAGATTGGGGCAACCCCCGTCATGGCTATCGCTGCGTTCGGGCCCCCGAATGATGTGCAAGCTTAGCCCCAACCTTCAATCGAGAAGCGCCCTCCAATAAAAACACGGATTCACCTCGCGGCGAATCCGTGTTTGATTTTCACGTAGATGCGTGCCTTATTCTGAGACCGTCCAGGTATCAGCATTGAAATAAAGGTCATGCAGCGTGCCATCACCTTTCTTTGCTTTCATAGCCTCCACCTGTTTCCACATCTCAACCTCAAAGCTGGGACGATTGACATCATAAACAATGCCCAGAGGCAGCGGATAGGTGAGCTGGCTCAGCAAATACGCGTTATCCAGCGAGGTGGGGTCATGTACGGCAATATCTTCCAGCTTGTATTCATCGCCAATCTCTACAACCTTAAAGCCATGCGCCGAATGCACCAGACCTTTATCCTTGTTGCTGCCAAAAACCATAGGCTTGCCAGCTTCCAGCATCAGGTCGTTATCGGCCCGCTTTTTGCGGTCAGAATAATCGAACCAGGCGCCATTGTTGAAGATGACGCAGTTTTGGAGAACTTCCATAAACGCGACACCCTTATGTTTGGCTCCCTGATAGAAAATCTCACCCATCTCCTTTTGCAGCACATCCAGCGTGCGCGAAACAAAGGTTGCGCCCGAAGCCAATGCTACTTCCATGGGATTCAGGGGGCGGGCAATGCTGCCGGTGGGCGATGATTTGGTGCGGGTTCCAATGGGTGAGGTCGGCGAAGTCTGGCCTTTGGTCAGGCCGTAAATGCGATTATTGAACAGGATGATGTTCAAATCGATGTTGCGACGTCCGGCATGAAGAATGTGGTTGCCACCAATGGAGAGGGCATCGCCATCACCGGTGATGACCCAAACGCTCAAATCTGGATTCGAGACTTTGATGCCCGAAGCCAAGGTCGGGGCTCGACCATGAATGCTGTGAATACCGTAGGTATCCATGTAATAAGGAAAACGACTGGAACAACCGATACCTGAGACCACAACAAAGTTTTCTTTGGGGATGCCCAGGCGGGGGAAGGTCTTTTGCACCGTCGCCAGGATAGCGTAGTCGCCACAGCCTGGACACCAGCGCACAGTTTGATCGGACACGAAGTCCTTGCGGGTGAGTTTGATTTCTGTAGCCATAACTTATTCTCCTGCCAGTATTTCGTCGATTTTGGTGCTGACTTCGCTAATCTTGAAGGGGCGACCCTGAACTTTATTCAGTGTCAGCACATCAACCAGGTATTTATCGCGCAAAAGTGTTGCCAACTGGCCCATGTTCAACTCAGCCACTAAAACCTTGCTGTACTTTTGCATCAAATCGCCCAGGTTGCGCGGGAAGGGATTGATGTAGCGGATGTGGGCATGAGCCACTGAGAGCCCTTTGGCCTGCGCCTGTGCTACCGCGGCGTGGATGGCGCCATAAGTGCCACCCCAGCCAATGACCAGCAAATCACCCTCAGCGGGCCCAAAGACCTCTTGTTCAGGAATGATGTCGGCCAGGCGTTCGATTTTGGCGGCACGCTCATTGGTCATCTGCTGATGATGGGCAGGCACATAAGAAACATTGCCTGTCTCGGGCGCTTTATCCAACCCGCCAACGCGATGCTCCAGGCCTTTGGTTCCCGGAATAGCCCATGGGCGGCCCATGGTTTCGGGGTCACGTTTGTAGGGCAAGAATTTGCCATCGGGCCCGTTGGGTTCGGTGGGATGTTCGATGATGATGGGCTCGATGCTATCGGGGTCAGGAATACGCCACGGCTCAGAGCTGTTGGCCAGGTAGCCATCCATGAGCATGGCCACAGGTGCCATGGCCCGCACAGCCAGCCGATACGCCTCGATGGCGGTATCGAAACAATCGGAGGGAGAGGCGGCGGCAATCACAGGCATGGGGCTTTCGCCATTGCGCCCGAACATCATCTGATACAGGTCCGATTGCTCTACCTTGGTGGGCAAACCGGTGCTGGGGCCACCACGTTGCACATTGACAATGACCAGGGGCACTTCCAGCATCACAGCCAGGCCCATGGCCTCACTTTTCAGGGCCACGCCCGGGCCACTGGTTCCGGTCACGGCACATGAACCGGCAAATGCCGCACCCACGGTTGCGCCCATGGCCGCGATTTCATCTTCGGCCTGGTAGGTAACAACATCGAAATTGCGCAGCGGTGCTAAGTTGTGCAAAATGTCGCTGGCCGGGGTGATGGGATAAGCGCCGTAAAACAGCGGTTTGCCCGCCTTTTTGGCTGCTGTCACCAATCCCATGGCTGCTGCTTCGCTGCCCGAAACCTTGCGATAGGTGCCCGCGGGCAACGAGGCTGGACGAATGTTGAATCGGGTCTGGAAAAGCCCTGCGGTCTCGCCATAAAAATAACCGGCCTGCATCGAGTTGATGTTGGCCTGCACCGCGGCAGGATTCTTTTTGCCGAATTTCTTGTTGACCCATTCGATGCTGGGTTCCAGCGGACGATCAAAGAGCCAGTAAACCAGGCCCAGGGCAAAGAAATTCTTGCTGCGATTGATGTTCTTCTTCTCCAGCCCTTCAACATTTTCTACTGCATTTTTGTTCAGCGTGGTTACTGGAACAGGAATTACCTGAAAACCCTTCAAGGAGCCATCTTCCAACGGGTTGCTTTCGTAGCCCGCTTTTTTGAGATTACCGGCAGTAAAAGCGTCGGTGTTGACGATGATAATGGCGCCGGGCTCCATCTCGGGGACACTCACCTTTAGTGCTGCCGGGTTCATGGCCACCAGCACATCGGGCGAATCGCCAGGAGTGAGAATATCGTAGTTGCCAAGATGTACCTGGAAACCACTTACGCCGCCGGGCGTGCCAATGGGGGCCCGAATTTCTGCCGGATAATCGGGAAAGGTGCTGATGTCGTTACCAAAAATGGCCGAGGTGTTGGTGAATTGGTTGCCCGTAAGCTGCATTCCGTCGCCAGAGTCGCCGGCAAATCGAATGACAACTTCTTCCAGCTCACGCATGGGCACTTTTTGTTGATTTGTCATTGCATAATGTCTCCTTTTTGTGCCTCAGATTTTTCTAAGGACTTTCAAAGGGTTTTGTATTGGTAACTGTCCATGACCACCCAAAGAGAGCCACCAAGGCATGAAGAAAAAAAGGAAAGAAATCCCTTTGTGCCATCCTTTTCTTGGTGTCTTTGTGACAAACAGTGGGCAAAGACCTGTACAGTTACTTGTATTGATAAGTGGTTTGCAATAAGTATTTTGATGTAACGACTAACGTACCTGACTTCAATCACTACAAAGGCGCAAAGACACTAAGAACACCAAGCATTTCAAAGCTTTTTCTTTCTTTGTGCCTTTGTGGCTTCGTGTCTTTGTGGTTTCTAGCCGGGCTACCTTAGTAGTAACTTGAAATCACTTACTATCTTCCCAATGGTCAGGACGCTACGGCGTGCTTGTGCAGTTAGATCCATGTTCATAATCCTCGACTTTGAGAGATGAGCAAGTATGTATGCGTAAATACATAGAACAAGTTCCTATTTTACATCTCCCTGCCCCAAACTTAAAGTACAGTCCCCTAAAAAATGCAGGTTGTCAGGCAATTTGCCAGTCGATGGTTGGATGAATCTGGAAATTATCACGATGCAATAGCATAACGCCAGGCCCGGGCCAGGGCCAGCTCATCGCCACGTATACCAATGCGCGGGCTGCTAAGGATGGGGGCGTTGGGCGTGGGCGCATCCTCCAACCACAAGGCCTGTCCTAAGCAGAGGTCATGTCCGTCGTGGCTGCGGTCAATGCGCAGTGCCTGGCACAGCTTGCCCGGGCCATCGGTCAGATGCCGCATGGTCGCCCGCCCGCGCATCATGCGCATGGCTGCAAGGCCTTCTATCGGCTGAATGGCCCGAATTAGCACAGCTTGCGCCTGGCCTGCGGGGCCCGTAACCACATTCAGGCAGTGGTGTATGCCGTAGATGAGATAAACATAGGCGTGGCCCGGCGGTCCGAACATGCTGGCATTGCGCGGCGTGCGTCCGCGGTAGGCATGCGAAGCAGCATCTTCTGCCCCCAAATAGGCCTCGACCTCGACAATGCGTCCGGTCAGCCGCATTCCGTCCACTTCGCGTACCAACAGCTTGCCCAGCAAGGCCGGAGCCACCACCAACGCATCTCGGGTAAAAAAGTCACGCGGGAGCAATGCGGTCATCCTATCCCCCACACACCGGCATGACCACATAAAGCACATCGCCATTTTTCAGGCGGGTGCTGGTATAACGTTGGACCGAGACCGGGCGTCCCTGATGAAAAATAACATAAGGCACAGCGCCCTGCTGCCACCCCGACTCGAATCGGGGCAAATCCTGCTTGAGACGCGTCAGCAGTGCGGCGATGGTGCTTGTTTCGGGCAAATCCAGCGACAACCGCCGTTGCCCCACAGTTTGCCGCAGCGGTTCTCCCAGTTTGATGGTGATGGAAATGGTTTTCATGGGACAGATGACAAAATTGTCATGGAGATTTTACACTTTTTTCAAGCAAATTTCACATTTTTTTGTCATAATAAAGACAAGTTCATTTAGCGACATCCAACCTTTTGCCGTGAAGGCTCGAAGGTGACGAGGGGGATGTGGCAAGCTGCATTTATTATAACTTTTTTGCCCGGAGGCATTATTATGACAATTTTGGCAATCGTGGCCATTGCTGCATTGCTGGCCTGGACTTATCTTCAGGAGGCCAACGCCTGAGCTCGGGCCATGGCTCGATCCAGTGTTTCTCGAATAAGATGTGGGGAAAGCACGAGAGAATAATCGGGGAAAGTGGCCTGGGCTTGCAGGCAATTCCGTCGGGCGAGGCGGACTGCAAGCTCGATGGCCTCTTTTTTTGGCGATTCTCCCACCAATGCGGCCACAGCAGGACACGCTACCGGCCACTGGCCCGGAAATGTCAGGCTCAAACGCACTTCGGCCAGCAGGCCCGTTTTAGGCGCCAAATGCACTGCGGCTGCGGCAGCCCGGGCATCGGGACGAATGGGACTGAGATCGCTTTCACGGTAGAGTGCGCTGCCCGCATGTTGCAGCGGTGCGGTCAATTGCACGGCCAGCAGCAAGTGGGGTTGCTCGGGCGGTTCGTGTAGGGCCCGGTGCAGGGGCCAGGTTTGGTGGATGATGCTTCCTTGCTGATCCCGAATTGCTAACTGCGCCCGTCCTGCCAGTGTGTTCAATGCCAGCAAGATTGGATTATCGGCCTGGTCGCGTGTCAGGGCGTGTAGCAACGCCCCACCTGGCTGCATGTTCTCCATCAAGATAGCTGCGTCGCGCAGAGATGCTGCGGCGGGCCCTAGCAGGGTGGAGCGAATGATGGCGGGCCATGCGGTGCTAATTCCCAGCGTTACGCTGTTTCCCAGGCGTTGGATGCCGTTGGTTTCATGCAAGCGGGCCACATCCATTAGTCGGGCATTGGGGAGCAATCGTGGCGGAGGCGCTCCTGCTGTAAGCTGCACCAGCATGGGCCGGGCCAAAAAACGTAAGGCTTCGGCCAGCGAATCAGGACGTAATGGTGAGGGTTGCTGGTTCAAGGTTGCTGGTTACGCGGTTAGAGCACGGGCAATGGCCGCGGCCAGGCGTACATTGTTTTCGAGTAGTGCCAGGTTGGCCCGCAGCGAGATTTCTCCCGTAAATTCGGCGATGTAGCTCAGTAAAAAGGGGGTAATTTTCTTGCCCTTGACGCCCGCAGCATCGGCCGCGGCCAGGGCTGCGGCAATCGCTTCATCAGCCAGGGTTTCATCCATGGCGTATGTTTCGGGCACGGGCACTGTGACCAACATGCCGGTGCGCAGGCCCAGCCGCCGGTGCGCCCGCCAAATGGCCGCGATCTCTTCGGGCGTGTCGCAGCGGGCATCTACGGGCAAGCCGCTGCTGCGGGTGTAGAATGCGGGCACTTCATCGACTCCGTAGCCGATGACGGGCACGCCCAGAGTTTCCAGGCGCTCGCGGGTGCGAGGCAAATCCAAAATAGCTTTGGCTCCGGCGCAGACTACCAGCACGGGAATGGTGGCCAGGGCGTTGAGATCTGCCGACTCATCAAAAGCATCACCGCGGTGGACGCCGCCCAGGCCGCCGGTGGCAAAAACCTGGATGCCGTGACGATGCGCCACCCACATGGTGGTGGCCACGGTGGTGGCCGCGTGCAAGCCTCGGGCCGCAACAATGCTCAGATCGCGCAACGAGGCTTTGATAACGTCGCCGCCCTGGGCAAAATGGGCGATTTGCTCGGGCGTGAGGCCGGCAACGGGCGCTCCTTGCCAGAAGCCGCATGTTTTGGGTTCTGCGCCTGCTTCCCGGGCAATGGCTTCCAGATGCAGGGCGGTTTCGTAGTTTTTGGGGTAAGGCAGCCCATGGGCGATAACGGTGGATTCGAGGGCGACGACAGGTGATGGTGGCATGACTTGAGAGAAAGGAGCGTAAAGAGAAGGGAAAGTTTTGGGGGAATTAGGGTTAGGAATAGGAGAAGGATTGTATCAATGCGCAATCCCAATCCTATTCCCATTCATCAAATAACCACGCCGGTGGGGTCGTTTCCTGCATCAAGCATAGCCTTGCGCACTTTGACGGGGATGAGCAGTGCCAGGCCGATGACAAAGAAAAGGATGACTGCCAGCAGTGCGCCACGGGTGCTGCCGGTGGCTTGCACAGCAAAGGCAAAGACCGCAGTGCCAATCCACGAGGTGCCGCGCTCGCTAATTTCGTAGAAGCCAAAGTATTCTGATTCGCTATCTTTGGGAATCATCTGCGAGAACAGTGAGCGGCTCAGGGCTTGTGATCCCCCCATGACAATGGCGATGAACACGCCGGCAGCAAAGAGCTGCCAGGTTTCGTACATGAAGGCGTAGGTGTAGACCACAATGGCGGCCCAAATGATGAGTGAGATGATGATCGCCTTTTTGGCGCCCATTTTGCCAGCCATCCAGCCAAAGAGCAACGCACCAAAGAAGGCGATGAATTGAATCATCAAAATGAGAATCATGAGCACATCTGCGCCTACCTTCAGCTCGGAGGAGGCGAAGATGGTGGCCACGACGATGACTGTCTGAATGCCATCATTGTAAATGAGGTAGGCGATGAGGTATTTCAGGGTCTCGGGGTAGTCCCGGTACATGGTTAGCAGGGTGCGTACAATCTGCTTGATGCCGTAGCCAAAGTAGTTTTCTCCGGCGGGGAGTTTCTTTTGCGGCGGGCGTTGGCGCAAGTGGCGGGCCGGGAAGAGCAGGGTGAATCCCAACCACCACACGCCAGCCAGCGCCAATCCCACACGCACAGCCAAGCCTTTATCAGACATAAGGGTGAACAGTGCCAGGGCAATGGCCAGTGCCAGACCGCCCCCCAGGTAGCCCAGGGCCCAACCATACGAGCTAACATGATCGCGGTCTTTGGGGTCGGCAATGTCAGGCAGAAAGGCGTTGTAGAGGACGATGGCTGCACCAAATGAAAGGTTGGCCAGGATGAAGAGCAGGCCGCCCATCAAAACGGCGCCGTTGGTTCCCAGCAGGGGCATATCGGCCTGTACAAAGAAAAGCAGCATGGTGGCAATGGCGCCAAAGCTGGCAAAGGCCAACAGAAGGCGCTTTTTTAGGTGTGAGCTGTCGGCAATGGTGCCCAATAATGGCAGCAGGAAGACTTGCAGGATGACGGAGAGGGAGACGCAGGAGGGGAAGAAGGCGTCGGGCTCGAAGCGCATGCTGCCCAGGCTGACGCCATTGGCGGCTTGCGCCAGATTGGAGAGATATGGCCCCAACAGGGTGGTTACAACGATGGTGCTAAAGGCTGAGTTGGCCCAATCGTACATGGCCCAGCTTCTGATTTCGCGCTTGTTTGTGTCGACTGGCTGATGAATTGTGACTGCGTCACCCATGATAATGCTCCTTTTGCGGGCGTGAATAAGACATGGCTCTTCGTTGAGAATAGACCGGGGAAGGGGGAATAAATGGCCGGTGGAAGGTGGCTTTCACCATCTCCAGTTATCTTTAAGTAGCTGCGCATTTGAAACTTGAGAAAAGTGCCTGTGCATCTCGGCGAACGGCGAAAATAGATTTCGTCATGGCAACCACAGATTTTGTAGTTTTTTTGTTACGACTAAGGTTGCCCGGCTAGAAACCACTAAGACACGAAGCCACAAAGGCACAAAGAAAGAAAAAGGTTTGAAATTCTTGGCGCTTTTGTGTTCTTGGTGGTGCACTCCGGATAGCAAGGAGCCGTCACATTTCAACTTTCAGGGCATCATCTACTTAAATTGTACGAGATGTGTCGAAGGATTGCTGACTCTGCCAATAATAACACATAACTTCCCAAATCAACGCGCATGAAAGACTGTGGAATGCCTTTTCTGTTCCCCTTATCACCTTTTTTGGCCACGCATGTCATCCCCCGATTTGTGACATGAGCCGCGATTGCGGGATTTCACCATCGGGCAGGCCGTGCCCCCAGGGTTTGTAGTAGGTGGCGGCCAGAATTTCCTGTTTGAGCTGGGTCAGGCTCATGCCCGCGCGCAGGGGGGTGAGGATGTCGTATTCGCCATCGCGCAGCAGGCATAGGCGCAGTTTGCCATCGGCAGTGAGGCGCAGGCGGTTGCAGGTGCTGCAAAAGGGGGCTGAGACGGAGCTGATGAAGCCGATGCTGCCGCGGGCGTTGTGCAGGCGGTAGGGTCGGGCGGGGTCGCGGGGGTCGTGCCCGGCAATTTCGGTAAGTGGGCCCAACGCGGCTTCGATGCGCTGTCTGGTTTCGGCTGTGGGAACCACCGCGTTTTGGGCAAATTCTGCCTCGCTGCCAAAGGGCATGAGTTCGATGAAGCGTACTTGCCACGCCCGCTCCAGGGTGAGTCGGGCCAAATCGACTACTTCGCCATCGTTGAAGCCGCGTGTGACCACAGCATTGAGTTTGATGGGCAGCAGGCCCGCGGCTTCGGCAGCTTCGATGCCGGCCCATACTTTATCCAGCTCGCCCCAGCGAGTGATGAATTTGAATTTAGAGGGATTGAGCGTATCCAGCGAGATGTTGACCCGGCTGAGGCCGGCAGCGGCCAAATCTGCGGCCATTTCGGGCAGCAAGATGGCGTTGGTGGTCATGGAGATGTCACGAATCCCAGGAATGCCAGCCAGGTTTTGCACAAGGGTGGTGGCTCGCGGGCGCACGGTGGGCTCTCCGCCGGTCAATCTAATTTTGTCGATGCCCAGTTCCGCCATAAGTTGCACGATGGTGATGATTTCGTCGTCGGACATGAGTTCGCTGCGCGGGCGAAAGGTCATGTTCTCGGGCATGCAGTACACGCAGCGCAGGTTGCAAACATCGGTCAGCGAGACGCGCAAATAGTTTAGCCGCCGCCCAAAATGATCGATGATGGTGGTGGTGTGTGGGGTGAAGGTTGCGTTCTCAATCATTGCTGTGGGAATGCCGGGCTTTTGCTAGTCCATCGGGATGTGCTAGACCAAAACGGAATCTCTGCGCAAAGGTGTGGCCAGCCCACCGATGACGGCTGAATCGTGGCGCTGAGGGTGGTTGGAAAGGCGTTGGCAAATGGGAAGCAAGGGATGCTGGTGGCCTTGCCGTGCGTTATGTTTCATTTGCGCAACGCCAGCTATTCTAACACGATCCCCAGGGGGTGTCAATACACCTAATCAGCTTAATCTCGATGAATTTTTCTCGATTTCATGCCCGCACCCGCGGCTTAGGGCAGCCAGATGAGGCCCGCTTGCTGCCAGTTGGGAATTTCGGCGCTGATTGCTACGCGACGGGTGACGCTGAAATCTTCCAGGCTCCAGGTGTATAGCGCCCAAACGCCCGAGCGGTTGGAAAGAAAGGCAATTTTTTTGCCATCGGGCGACCACGCGGGCAGGCCATCTTCCGCAGGATGCGGGGCAATGGGCAAGAGGTCGTTGGTTTGGGTATCCAGCAGAAAGAGATCCCAGTTATTGCTGCGCCCGCTAGACATAAAGGCGATGTAGCGACCCCGGGGCGATTGTACGGGCGCGCTGTCATCGGGAATGGTGGTGAGCGGGGTGCGTTGCAGGGTGGCAGTATCCAGTTGCCACAGGCCGCAGGCCCGGCCTCCAACCTGACAACCGCTGAAGATGATTTGGCCATCGCGGGCCCAGTGGGCATGTTGGCCCGGGCCTAATGCTTCGACGCGGCGGGTGTTGATATCGACCAGGTAGAGATGCGGGCTGGCATCGGGGCTGCGCTGTGCCGAGGTAAAAAGGAGCTGTTGGCCGCCAGGTCCCCACCTGGGCCATTGGTCATCTGCCCCTTTGGTGATGCGGCGGGTGCTGGCATCGGGATACAGCAAAAAGAGGCCGGGGCGTTGCGCCTGCGTGCTGCGATAAGCTAAGATGCCATCAGGCCCCATGGCTGGCTGCATGGCGTCATCCAGCAGGGTTTGGCCCGCGGGCCAGGCCCGAATGTGGTAGTGGCCATCATATCCCGTGTAGAGTAGCGTTTGGCTGAAGCTGGCTGTGGGAGTGGGCAAAGGGGAATCGAGCGCTGCTGCTCCGGGAGGTTGCGTGGCATCGCCCGGAAAGACCTGCACCGGGTGGTGGAGTGGTTGGGGCGAGGGCTGAGGCTGGGGAGCGGGGGTGCTGTTTGGGCTTGGCGTGTTATCGGGCGGGGAGGGGGTTTTGTCAGGGAGCAGGGGTGTGGGGCTGGGTGACGGTGCGGGCGCGGGAGAGGACGCGGCTGTTTGCTTCTCTCCTATCGCCACAGTTGCGGTGGCACCAGGTCTTAGGTCGGGCCGCCAGTTTTTTTGTGTGAGGATGAGCGTTGCGCCCACGATCAGCAGGATGAGGAAGCCAGTTCCCCAGGCCCGGCGTTGCCGCCGTCGTTTGCGCGCTGCGGGCAGGTGACGAATGTAGCTGGTGCGTCCCACAGCCTTGCGCCAATCAATTGCCGCGCCGCAATGGGGACACCGGTTTTGCGCCGGGGTGATGGCTTGGCCACAGTGGCTGCAAACATATCCTGCGGGCATGGCTCAGGTGATGTGCAAAAGCAAGCCTTTGAGATAGGCGGCTTCTGGGAATGTGAGCAGAACGGGATGATCGGGGCTTTGGTGGAAGTGACGGATGATGCGGGCGTCGCGTTGGGCATCCAGAGCTGCGCCAAAGAGAATTTTCTGGAAGAGATCTGCGCTGACTAATCCTGAGCAGGAGAAGGTTGCCAGCAGACCACCAGGACGCAGCAGACGCATGGCCAGCCAGTTGATATCCTTGTAGCCGCGGGTGGCCCGCTGCAAATGGCCGCGCGAGGTGGCAAATTTGGGCGGATCCAAAATGATGAGATCGAATTGGCGACCTTCATCCCGCCAAATACGCAACTGCTTGAAGACATCCGCCTCGATGTTTTGCCAGTGTTCAGCCGCGAAGCCGTTGTTGCGTAACTGCACATCAGCCAGTGCCAGCGCCTCGGCACTGGCATCCAGATTGATGACCTTTTTGGCGCCCGCGGCCAGGGCATAGAGGCCAAATGCGCCAGTGTAGCTAAAAGCGTTGAGAACTTCCTGGCCCGCGCAATAGGGCGCCAGCGCGGCTCGATTTGTCGCCTGATCCAAATAGAAGCCTGTTTTTTGTCCCGAACGTAAGTCCACCAAAAACTGATGCCCATTTTCATCGATGCGCCAGGCTGTGGCGGGAGGCTGGCCATACAGAACATCCTCTGCCGGCGGCAAGCCTTCTTTGCGGCGCACCGGGTCATCGCGCTGGATGATGCTGGCCGGGGCCAGGTGTTCGACCAGATGTTGCACAGTCATAGCCTTGCGCGCCTCTGCGCCGGCAGTGAGGAATTGTGCCACCAGGTGCGGGCCGTAGGCATCGACGATGAGGCCGGGCAGGCCGTCACTTTCGGCAAAGACCAGACGTCGGGCCTGGGCTGTGGGCATGAGCGCGTTGCGGCGGGCTACGGCTGCCACCAGACGCTGCCGCCAAAAGGCCTCATCCACAGTGATTTTTTCATTCCAGCAAAAGGCCCGGGCCCGAATTTGCGAGTGAGGATTGAACTCGGCGCGGGCCAGCCAGCGACCATTCTGCGCCCGCACAGTTACGATGTCACCGGCGGCAGGTTGTCCCTGCACGCGGGCAATGGCGCCGCTAAAAATCCAGGGATGATGTTGGCGTAGCGGTTTTTCTTTGCGAGGCTTGAGGATGATTTCGGCCATATCGCTATGTGCTTTCTGGCTTTTCATTAATGGGGCCCAAAAGAAACGGGGTATTGCCCTGTTCCCAGCCCCATTCGTTGATGCGAATTTCCCGCGTGTTGTCGCCTGAGCCCAGGGTGATGATTCGTTGGGTGCGATGGTAGACAAATGGCTGCCACTGGCCGTCGATGTACAGCAGGCCGCGGGCCTCGGTGGGCGTGCGCTGGGTGTAACGCAGTTTGTAGGGCTCGGGATATTGGTCTCGGGCCCACATGATGAGGGGTTTGAGGGTACTCATGGGGATGGGATGTTGCGTGCTGTGCGTCATGTCAGTGATTATATGATGTTACGAAATCTGTGAAAATCTGTGGTTCAACCATGGCAACCACAGATGGCACAGATTTTTTTGATGGTTTCTTTCCTTTTTTTCTTCGTGCCTTGGTGGTCGCGCCGAATAGCGATGAATCGTTACCTTTCAACTTAAATGGTTTCAGTGATTTTATGGATGCCGCGGGGTTGGTCGATGTTGTAATCACGGGCTGCTGCCAGGTACATGGCCAGCAGTTGGCCCGGCATGATGGTGATCAGCGGAGAGAGCCACTCCGGCGCGCCCGAGGGCAGGCGCAAGGGGATGCGGGCGTCGGCCAGTGCTTGCTCATCATCGCTGATGACCAGCAATTCCGCTTGTCGGCCCTTGACTGTGGCCATGAAATCACGCATTTCTGCCAACATTCTGCCGGAGGGTGCGATGACGATGACGGGGAAGCCATGTTGCACCAGTGCCAGAGGCCCGTGCAAAAAGTCTGCACTGCTATACGGCTCCACCACGGTGTAGGTTAGCTCTTTCATCTTTAATGCCAGCTCAAATGCTGTGGCGTAATTGTAGCCTCGGCCCACGGTGACACAGGCCGAAAGATAACGATAGCGCTCGGCAATGCGGGGAATATCCTGTTCAAGGGTAAAAAGTTGCTCCATGTGTGCAGGAATTTGCATTAGTGCTTGCAGGCGTTCTGTTTTGCCGCCCAACAGGGTGCTGAGCAACGCAATGGCAGCTAATTCGGTGGTGTAGGTTTTGGTGGCGGCCACTGCAAATTCTGGGCCCGCGTGCAATGGCAGTACAAAATCTGCGCTGCGGGCCAGGTCAGAGTCGGGGATGTTGGAGATGGCTGCGGTGAGCGCCCCCTGGCGGCGGGCCTCTGTCAGCACCGAGATGATGTCGGGGCTTTTGCCACTTTGGCTGATGCCCATGACCAGGGCATTGCCAAAGTTGGGAGGCTGCTGGTAGATGGTGTAGAGGCTGGGGGTTGCCAGAGACACGGGCAGCTTGTTGTGGGCTCCCAGCAGGTATTTGGCGTAACGCCCGGCGTTATCGCTGGTGCCGCGGGCCGCAATGACCACATGGTCGATGTTGCGTTGTCGAATTTCGGCTACCAGTGCTGCGGTCACGGCCTGATTTTCTTGCAGCAGGCGGGCCACAGCTTGCGGCTGTTCATGAATTTCTTGATAAAGATGTGTTTGCGTAATCATAAGAGTTGAAGTTATGCGGTTAAACCACTCAACCGCGGATTGCACAGATGGCACAGATTTTTCTTGAGCGGTTCCTTCCTTTTTTCTTCGTGCCTTGGTGGCTTCGTGTCTTCGTGGTTTCTAGCCGGGCTACCTTAGTAGTAACCTATTTTTAGCAGTAATGGTCGCCTGCTGAGTCGGGGGCATCGCAATCTTTGAATTGTCGCAAAAAGATGAGAAAACGGGCAACATCGCTAAAATTGCTGGCCATGCCTAGCGAAACGCGTACCGCACCACTGGGATGACTGCCCAGGCAGGCATGATAGATGTTGAGATCGAAAAGATTATCCACGGTAGCCTGTTTGGCGCAGCGTCGTACCTCTTCGGCAGTGAAATCCAGGCTGAATTCACCCGCGCCCGGATTACAGAAACAGCCTGCGCGGATAGAAATAGCTACTTTGTTGGCCTCGCTCTCGACTTGCTGGTAGGGAAAGAAGTTGGCATCGGGAGCCACCAGGTTAAAGGCAATGGTTCCGCCGCGGGCCTCGGTGTTGGTGGGGCCGTAGATGCGCACCAGGGGCGCGCCATTGCTATGAGTCAGTTTGCTCATCTCTGTCAGCAGATAGTCGGTCAGGGCCATGACGCGCGCATGAATGGTCTCAACCCCTTGCGCTTGCATCTGGCGCAGTCCCATGCTAATGGCAGGAAAGCTGAGATAGTTGGGAGTGCCATCTTCAAAGGCTTCGTAATTATCGGTTAGCACATAAAGATCTGCTTTGGTAGAGACCAGTTTGACTGTGCCGCCGCCAAACCAGGGCCGTTCCAGCTTGCGCAAGGTGGCTTTGCGGGCCAGCAGCGCACCCACGCCTGTAGGATAGCCAAACATTTTGTAAAAGGAGATGGGCACAAAATCGGGCTTGACTTGGCTTAAATCCAGGATGTTGGTGGGCACAAACGCGGCAGCATCCAAAATGACATCATAGCCCAGCTCGTGCGCCAGGTCGATGGCTTGCAGCGGGTGCTGCACGCCCGAAAAGTTGGATTGGGCGGGAAAAGCAAAGAGATTAGGCTTGCTTTCGTCCCAGTTTTCCAGGTAGGGGCGCAGGTCGGGGCTGCGCAGGCTACGTGGATCCAGCGGGATGTAGGTGACACGGGCCCCTTTGTAGCGGGCGAATTCGCGAATCCCATGCACCGAGTTATGATTATCTGCTATCAGGGCAAAATGGCTGCCCGGCGTAAAGGGGTAGCTTTCGCCGATGAGTTTGAGCGCACCGCTGGCATTGGGGGTGAAGATGAGGGTGTATTCTTCGGGGTCGGCGTTAAAGAAGGCTAAAACATCGGCCCGGGCCTGGTGCATGAGCTTTGTGGAGGCCAATGAGGTGGGGTTTTGCGAGTGAGGATTGCCTAAAATGGTCTGGCTGAGAAAATTGGCATGGTCTCGAATCAGACTTTCGGGGTACAGGCCGCCGCCGGTGTAATCGAGATAAACGTGGTTTTGGGCATCCAGGCGGGCATATTCTTGTTGCCGCCAGGTTTCCAATGCTTCGGCATCAAAGGTGGGATAACGTTGTTTGAAGGATTCGGGGGTGTAACAGTCAGGGTCTTGGGTCGGCATGATTTCGGGAGGATGTGAGTCGTGGCGGACATGGAGAGCGTCAACAGGTGTGCGCGGGAAGATGTCTCGAACGCCTGTTTTTTCTCTTTGTGACCACTAGGGAAGATGTGAATAGATGGGTTTTGTTGTTTTGAGGGTGCTTAGCTGGTTTTCACCTCGCCAAGGAGCCAGCGGTGATGAGCCCAGATAGATTTGATTTGCCAGGGCAGGGGGGCATGATCGAGCCAGGCGTATTTGATGACGCGGTCGTAAAGATCGGGCTGCTGGCCCAGGTAGTAGGCCATGGTGTTCCATTCCCAGCTATCGCCGGTGAACTGCGCTTCCAGTTTTTTGCTGCGGATGCCCAAGCGCTGCAAAACTTCGTTGGCGGGCATGACCGTATCGGGCCAGGGGGGCACATCCAACACGCCGCTGGCAATGATGTTGACGCCAGCTTCTTGCAAGGTTCGGCGTACTTTTTTGATGTTGGCCCAACTTTCGTCCACGGTATCGAAGAAGTCTTTATCGATGATGTGTTTGCGAATCCAGTAGCCTATCTGGATGGTATTGGGCATGGCTACGAAGACCAGTTTGCGGCTGGTGCGTACCAGTTCTTGCAGCAGTGCGCCCGCGTCAGGCAGATACCACAGCGCGGCCCAGTTCCAGGTCATATCAAAGCTGTTATCGGCAAAGGGCAGGTGGCCCCAGCCATCGGGGGCGATGGTGTGCATGTCGGGGCTTAGTGCCAGTTCGTTCCAAATGCGCTGCACAGCCTGGGCCCGCGCGGGCTCGTCATCCACCAGGCTCACCTGGCAGCCCTGGCGGGCCAGCATGACGCTGTTGATGCCGGTAACGCCTGCCATGCCGTAAATGGGGGCTTCTAGCACTGTTTGGATGTTGTGCTTCTGGCGCATCGCCGAGAGAAAGTCGTTGAGGACAAAGCGTTCATAAACCAGGCCCAGGCCTTCGTTGTAGTCGGTCAGGTATTTTTCCCAGATGTTGCGCTGGGCTTCGCCGGTGGCGGTAAAAGGTGTTGACATGGTGTTTTTGTTGGATGAGCGAGAAGATGCGGACATTTGGATGATGAAACGTCCGACATCATTATCGTTATTGGGTTATTTACTAAGGTCGCCCGGCTAGAAATCACTAGGCCACGAAGCCACAAAGGCAAAAGTTTTGAAATTCTTGGTGCTCTTAGTGTCTTTGTGCCTTTGTGGTGATTGAAGTCGGGTAGGTTAGTAGTTACGTTATTTGTTGATTAGCAGTATAATGAGAGTGAAGCAGGAATGCAATAATTGGCCTTGCATCAATTCTCGCATCTTACCCCCTTGGATAATTTTATGGATGTCTACAAGCATGTTTTGCACAATGGCAAATTGATTACTCGTGAAAATGCCACGATTCCTATTTTTAGCCCGGCCATGACCGGGGTTTTTGGTGTTTACGAATCTATCTTGTTGCGCAATGGGCATTATGTTGCGGCTGCCGAGCATGCACATCGCTTGTTGCAATCGATAAAGGGGGCGCAATTGTCCACAGATCTCACCATCGATCGACTTTTTGGCTGGTTGCTTCTGTTGGCCAGTGTCCAGAAGACGTTTCACGCCGTGGTACGGGTGCTGGTGCTGGATTTGGGGAATCGCTATGCCGATGTTTATCTTTATTCCAAGCGCTACAAGCCCCCTTCTGTCAGCGCTTACAAAAATGGCGTGCCTGTGATTTTGTATCGGGGAGAGCGGGCGATGCCGCAAATTAAATCGCTGAATACGCTGGTTCCGGGCCTGGCGCGCAAGGCGGCTAAAGCTGCGGGCGTGCATGATGCGCTGCTGGTTAATCGTTTGGGGCAGATTACCGAAGGCACAACTTGCAATGTGTTTGCGGTGCAGGATGGTGTGTTGTTGGCACCGCCTGCGGAGGATGTGCTGGCGGGAACGGTGATGGAGCAGGTGCTGCGATTGGCCCGGGAGATGGGGATTCCTACCCGGCGTCAGGTTTTGGCGGTTGATGCTGTTTTGCAGTGGCAAGAGGCTTTTTTGACTTCGACTCAGCGGGGCGTGCTGCCTATCAAACGTATCGATGATTTGAAGCTGGGCCCACCAGGTTCCATCACCCGGCAATTGCATCAGGCTTATCGCCATTGGGAAGATGCTTTGGTGGGGCTTGGATGAATGCCTCTTTGCGTCCGCGCGGCTGGCTGTTGGCACTTTCGGCGCTGATTGTGCTGGCGGGCATCGGTTGGAGCCTGAAGGATGGCCCGCTGGCAATGACGCATTCGGTGGGGTATGCGGTTTGTCATCAGATGCGGGTGCGCACGTATGTTTTTGGTGAGCGTGTTTTGCCGTTGTGCGCCCGTTGCTCGGGCCAGTATTTGGGGGCGATGACAGGTTTTTTGCTGGCGTTTTGGCGCGGGCGTTTGCGGGCCTCGGGCCTGCCATCGCGGGGGCTGGTCATTGTTTTGGTGGCGTTTTTGGCCATTTGGGGCCTGGATGGCATCAATTCTTATGTTTTTCTCGCTACGCAGCAGCCCTTTCTTTACATGCCGCATAATGCGCTGCGGTTGGCCACGGGCCTGCTGCAAGGCATTGCGGTTAGTTCCTTTTTTATAATTTTCTTTAATCAGGTTTTTTGGCGCCAGCCAGACCCGCGTCCGCTGCTGACTGGCTGGCAGGATTTGGGGCTGTTGCTGCTGGTAGCCACTGGTTTAGGGTTAGCGGTGCATAGTCGCTGGCAGCCGCTGTTTTATCCCCTGGCGCTGATTTCTGCCGGCGGTGTTTTTGTGATGTTGAGTCTGGTGGGTCTGCTGACCGTGGTGTTACTGCTAAAAGCTGAGAATAGCGGAGAGAGTTGGTGGGATTTTGTGCGTTTTTTCATTCCGGGTATGGCTCTGGCCCTGCTGCTGATTGCTGGCATTGATGCGCTGCGGGCGTGGGGCGAGCAAGTAGCGGGCATGCAGTAATAAAGAAGAGGGCGTTTGAGAAGCCAGGCCAGATCATGCTATAATTGGAACATCCTACGCATAGGTGATTTTTATGTCTAAACGTTTTTTGATTGTTACTTTTTTGTTGTTTTTGTTGCTGGTTGTTGCTGCGTGCGGTGGCGCGGGCGACCCGGCCAAAGTTGTCGAACAGTATTTGCAAGCCAAGGTTGCCGCAGATGAGCAGGGGGTGCGCAGTCTGCTTTGCGCGGCAAAGGAGGCTGAGGCTTTTCAGGAAGTGAACGCGTTTACCAGTGTCTCGGGCGCTCACATCGAAGGGCTCAAGTGCCAGCGTGTGGCGGATAGCAACGTGGTAACGTGCCAGGGCAAGATTGTGGCGCTTTATGGCACTGAATCCACTGAGTTTCCTCTGGCTTCGTATCAGGTGGTGCAGGAGGATGGTGAGTGGAAGTGGTGTGGCGAGGCCGCGCGCTAGCGCGTGGGCGCATCATGTCTGTGCCCGCCTATGCGGGGGGCTTGTCCAGGGCTTCGACCTTTTCGTAGTCGCTGAGCAGGTCTGCGGCATCGGGTCCGAGCAGGCGCAGCACCAGGCGCACGCGTTCGTGGTTGCGGGCCTCGATGGGGTAATCCTGGGCCCATCGTTCTGAGTTGGAGCGTTGTTCCAGGAAATACTTCCAGTTGTTGAGATAGCTTTTGTATTCGCGGCGGAGCTTGTTGCGCCAGCGCTGGGGGAATTGACGGCGTGCTCTATCCCACTGTTGTTGAATTTTGGCGAGACGGGCGCGGTCATTGGGCCCGAGCTGCACTTTTTCAGCCTCCAAATCCTGTATGCGCTGATACAATGCGCCCAGGGTCATCTTGGGTTGGCGCAGGCCCGCGGGCGTGTCCACCACAATCTGCCAGAACAGTTTTTCGCTGAGCAGGTAATCTTGCAACTGAGCGGCCATTTTTTCCGCTTCCAGTAGCTTGGCCGCAAGCTTGGGCTCAGAATCTGTGGGGGGCGACGAGGGTGCAGCATCTTTTTGCCCGAAAAGTTTTTTCAGCCAGCTCATGGGAACCTCCAGGGTGAAGAGCTTGGTTATTTGTTGCCGAAAGCGAGTTTGTGGGTGTTTTTCATTTCGCCCGGCTAATGCTCGGGCGTTTAGCGTTCGAGGATGAGGGTGACGGGGCCGTTGTTGAGCAGGCTTACTTGCATGTGGGCGCCAAAAACACCTTTTTGCACGGCAATGCCCTGGGCTTGCAAGCGGGCAACAAAATACTCGAACAATGGCTGGGCAACCTCGGGGCGGGCCGCTGCGATGAAGGAGGGGCGGCGGCCTTTGCGGGCGTTGGCATACAGGGTGAATTGCGAAACAGCCAGCACTTCGCCCTGCACATCGGCCAGAGAAAGATTGGTCAGTCCCTGGGCATCTTCAAAAAGGCGCAGGCCCGCTACTTTTCGGGCCAGCCAATCCGCTTTGTTTTCATCATCATCGTGGGTGATGCCCACCAGAATAAGGTAGCCGGGTCCGATGGCCGCGACTTGCTCATCTTTGACGACCACCGAGGCGTGAGAGACTCGTTGAATGACTAATCGCATGGATGTGTTGGTGTGGGGGTGACGAGTGGCGTGTTGTTGGTAAAAATGTGAACTTATGAAATTATAACACATGGGGCTGCGGGCATGACGTTTTCATCCTGTAAGGCGCACATCCCTGCCCGACAGCTTTTATTCTTTGGCTCAGGTTATGATAAAATGAAACGTCAAGTAGCTGGCGTCAAGCATTTTTGATGGCGATTTGCCCCATGGGGAGCGTCAAAGCGTCCTTTTGGCAACGCACCTGCTCCTAATCATGAACTTGCTTGACGTTTTTTGCGCGATATCCCAAATACGGTTCATTGCTATCCGGCGTGCACCACAAAGGCGCAAAGACACTAAGAATACCAAGAATTTCAAAGCTTTTTCTTTTCTTCGTGCCTTTGTGGCTTCGTGGTTTCTGGCCGGGCGACCTTAGTAGTAACTCGATATTTCTCAAAATAAAAGGCCCTTTCATGTCTGATTTTACCATTACCCAACAAACATTAGAAGATTCCCACGAAATTTTGCTGACCGCGGTGGTAAGCCCGGAGCGCACCGAGAAGGCTGTCCGTGCCAAAGCGCGGCAACTGGGCAAAAAAGTTCGTATTCCTGGCTTTCGCCCCGGCAAAGCACCTGTCAAAATTATTCTTTCCCGGCTCGGGCGTGAGTATGTGGTGCAGGAAGCTGCCGAAGAAATGATTGACGAGGCTCACGCTGCGGCCATCGAGACCGTTAAAGAAGAAGTTGCCTCGGGCGCAGCATTGCGCGATATCAAAGTGGAGCCGCTGAGCTTTGAGTTTGTAGCGCCCAAAATTCCCGAAGTCGAATTGGGCGATTATCGCAGCCTCCGGGTCGAACTGGAAACGGTGGAGGATAGCGAAGTTGAAGCAGCGGTGGCAGAGGAAATTGAATCGCTGTTGAAGACCAACGAAGTTTGGGTTCCTGCCGATGACAAAACTGTAGCGTATGGTGATTTGGTCACCGTTGATATTGTGATGACCATTGATGGCCAGGAGGAATTGAATGAGGATGAATGGGAGCTCGTGCCCAGTGAGACCGAGTTCACCATGGCTCCTGAGTTTGATGCAGCCATCGTGGGCATGAAGGTGGGCGAAAGCAAGGCTTTTTCGCTGAGTTTTCCCGATGACGCGCTCCCGAAATGGGCGGGCAAAGAGGCCGAGTTTGCAATCGAGGTCAAGGCCATCAAAACCAAGAATATGCCTGAGCTGACTGATGATTTTGTGGCCGAGTACACCAGTTTTGAGACCGTGGCAGATTATAAAGAAGATTTGGCTCGTGAAGCACGCGTACAGCTTGAAGCTGAAAAAGAAAATGCCTTCCAGACCTCGTTGTGGGAGCAGTTGAAAGAGCAGTCCACGATTCGATTTGCGCCAGCTACACTTTATTACGAAGTTTTACGTCTGGAAGCGGAGCGTGAAGACCTTTATAAAATGTATGGTCTGGAATCTATTGACCAGTACCTGAAGTTGACAGGTGGGGGCACGCGCGAAGCATTTCGCAAAAGCCTTGAGCCAGAAGCGCAATCACGCCTGGAAGAGGAATTGGTTCTGGATAAGGTCATTGCCGAAGAGAAACTTGATGCCAGCCTTTACGAACTGCAACGTTATCTGCGCGATGCTGGCCTGGAAGCTGAAGATGAGGAACGCTTGCTAAAACAATTGGAAGAGGATGAGGCTTATCGGCTGTACATCCGAATGCTGCTGCTGCGTAAAAAGGCTCATGCCCTGCTCACCAGCATTGCCCGGGGTGAAGCTGTGCCCGAACCGGGCCAGCATCCCGTGGAAGATGCCCCTGAGGAGCAGGAAGAAAGCGGTGATGACGCTGAGCCCGATGAAGTGTCGTTGGCGGATGATGAAGCTGGCGACGATAACGATGGCAATTCTGTCAACGACAAGGAATAAAGTGATTCAACTATGAACCAACATCAACCTTTTAATCCCGCTTCATTGATTCCCATGGTCATCGAGCAGACTGGCCGTGGCGAGCGGGCCATGGACATCTACTCGCTGTTGCTCAAGGAACGCATCATCTTCCTGGGTACAGGCATCACCGACCAGGTGGCCAACAGCATGATTGCCCAATTGCTCTACCTGAATCATGTGGACCCTGAGCGGGATATCCAACTTTATATTAACTCGCCAGGTGGGCATGTTTACGCAGGCCTGGCCATTTATGACACCATGCAGATGATTCAAGCCCCTGTTTCGACCTGGGCCGTGGGTATTACCGCCAGCATGGCGACGATTTTGCTGGCCGCAGGAGCGCCAGGCAAGCGTTATGCCTTGCCTCACAGCACCATCCACATGCACCCTGCGGGGGGCGGCACGCAGGGCTACACGCCCGATGTCCGCATTCAGTTCAAAGAGCTGGAGCGTCTGCAAGATGCCAATTTCTACATCCTTTCCAAACACACCGGCCAAAGCATCGAGCGCATCGAGCGTGATTTTGACCGCGACCACTACATGCACCCGCAAGAAGCGCTGGAATACGGCTTGATTGACCATATTTTTGGCGAGCCTGACCCCACGCTGGAGACAAAAGAGAAGGAATGAGTCAAAACTACTGTTCATTTTGCAACCGCGCCGAAAATGAGGTGCAGCGGCTGATTGCCAGCCCCAACAATGTTTATATTTGTAACGAGTGCGTAGGCTTGTGCGTCGAGATTCTGGAGGAAGAAAACATCGCACCTGCCAATGCCGCGCAGGAGGCAAAAACGCAACTGGCCTTTGATTTGGACACCATCTTACCCCGAGCCTTGGTGCGTCGTCTGGATGATTACGTTATCGGGCAAAGCCGGGCCAAGAAGGTGCTTTCGGTGGCCGTTTATAATCACTACAAGCGCATCAATTCTGGAAATGATCCGGAGGATGTGGAGCTACAAAAAAGCAACATTCTGCTGCTGGGCCCCACGGGCAGCGGCAAAACCTTGCTGGCGCAAACCCTGGCCCGCATTTTGGATGTGCCTTTCACCATTGCCGACGCCACCAGCCTGACCGAGGCAGGTTATGTGGGCGACGACGTGGAAAATATCTTGGTGCGTCTGCTGCAGGCTGCCGACTGGAATGTAGAGCGGGCCGAGGTTGGCATCATCTACATTGATGAAATCGATAAAATTGCCCGCAAGTCGGGCGGTAATCCCTCCATCACCCGGGATGTGTCGGGCGAGGGCGTGCAGCAAGCCCTGCTCAAGATTGTGGAAGGAACCATTGCCAACATTCCACCTCAGGGAGGGCGCAAACATCCGCAGCAAGAACTCATTTCGTTGGATACCCGTCGCATTTTGTTCATTGCCGGCGGTGCATTTGCAGGCATCGAAGAGATTGTGGCCAAGCGCGTGGGCTCGGAGGGGCGTCTGGGCTTTGGCGGCACAGCTAAAGAAAAGACCGATTCTGAAGCACGTCGGGCCCGATTGTTGGCCCAGGTCAACGCCGAAGACTTGCAGGCCCATGGTCTGATTCCTGAATTCGTGGGGCGTTTGCCCGTTAACGTCTCGTTGGAGCCGCTGGATGTGGATGATTTGGTAGCTATTCTGACACAACCCAAAAATGCCATCGTGCGGCAATATCAGCGCTTGCTGGAGCTAGACGGCGTGCAGCTCATCTTCTCGGATACAGCTTTGCGGGCTGTGGCCCAAGAGGCTATGAACCAAAAAACGGGCGCCCGCGGTTTGCGCACCATCGTCGAAAGCGTACTGCTGGATGTGATGTATGAAATTCCGGGACGTGATGATATTGCCCGTTGCGTGGTCAACGAAGAAAACATTCTCCAAAAAACGCGCCCGCTGCTGCTGAACGACAAAAATCAACCGGTAGCCTGGCGTAGTGATGACAGTCTGCCAAAAAGTGCCTGATCCAGGCAACAAAAAGAGAACCCTGCCCATGACCTTCCCCCAACTCTCCGTTCAAACCAACATCTGGCTGGAAACTGAAGCTGGCGATGTAGCCTTGAGCCGTTGGCGGCTGGCTTTGCTGGAAGCGGTGGCCAGCAGTGGCTCCATCAGCGCTGCGGCCCAGGTGATGAATATCCAGTATCGGCTGGCATGGAATCGAATTCACGAGATGGAGGAGCGTCTGGGCATTATCTTGGTGCAAACCACGGTGGGCGGGCGTGGCGGCGGCGGGGCCCGGCTTACGCCCGAGGCTGAGGTCTTCATCCAGCATCTAAAAAGCATGTTCGATGCCATTGACCGCAGCGTGCAGGAGCAAGCGGTGGTGCATTTGCAGCGGTTGGAAAAGTCGTTGCGCAAATAGGACATAGCGGAATCGCATTTTTGAAAGCGGCGGTGTGTTGATGTATCATACCGAAGGCAAAAAGCCAATCGGTTTTGTTGGCATGTTGCGCTACGCCCACTTCTCCGGCGGGCACACCGTTTGATGATTTGTCACGACTAACGTACCCGACTTCAATCACCACAAAGGCACAAAGACACTAAGAACAGCAAGCATTTCAAAACTTTTTCTTTCTTTGTGCCTTTGTGGCTTCGTGTCTTAGTGGTCTCTAGCCGGGCTACCTTAGTCGTAACGATGATCTTCTCAAAAGGACCGCAAACTATGTTCCGCAAACTATTCTCTATCAAAGCATCAATCTTTTTGGCGCTGGCGTCTTTGTTGTTCATCAGCACGATTTTATGTGGTTGCCAGCCTCCCACTGCGCATCGGCAGGCCGCAGCGCCCGCTAAAACACTCATCCTGGCCACGACGACCAGCACCTACGATAGCGGCTTATTGGATGCGATTTTGCCCGACTTTCAGCAGAAAACGGGCATCAAACCGGAGGTTGTGGCAGTGGGCACAGGGCAGGCCCTTAAATTGGGCGAGGCCAAAGATGCCGATGTGTTGTTGGTTCATGCCAAGAGCCGGGAGGAAAAATTTGTGGCCGAGGGCTATGCTCCCTTTCGCAAGGATGTGATGTATAACGATTTTGTCATCGTGGGCCCGGATGCTGATCCTGCGGGCATTCGGGGGATGCGTAGCGCGGCTGAGGCGCTGAGGAAAATTGCTGAAACGCAGAGCATTTTTGTTTCCCGCGGCGACGATTCGGGAACCAACATGAAAGAGCTGGGCATTTGGCAGGCTGCGGGCCTGGAGCCGGGCGGCGATTGGTATTTGAGCGCGGGCCAGGGCATGGGCGCTGTGCTAACCATGAGCAGCGAGCAGCAGGGCTACACCCTCACCGATCGGGCTACCTATCTGGCTCGCCGCGACACCTTGGCGCTGGTGATTTTGGTGGAGGGCGATGCTGTGCTTTTCAATCAATATGGCGTGTTGCCCATCGCCCAGGATGATGCGCATCAGGATAAATTTAGCGCGGCTATGGCGTTTGTCGATTGGATTACTGCGCCGGCGACGCAAAAACGCATTGCTGCATTTGGCAAGGATACCTTTGGTCAGCAGCTTTTTTATCCCAATGCCGCCAACAAGTAGTTAGAGATGGTTATCTGGGACAGATGGTAACCGCTGTTCACCACTATCCAGAGAAACCACCTTCGTGGCTGTAACGACTAACGTACCCGACTGCAATCACCACAAAGGCGCAAAGACACTAAGAACACCAAGCATTTCAAAACTTTTTCTTTCTTTGTGCCTTTGTGGCTTTGTGTCTTAGTGGTTTCTGGCCGGGCTACCTTAGTCGTAACGATTATTTAGTTTTACGCTGGGTACAAGTTTGAACCGCCCACCGCCCCTGAGTCCGACGATTTCTTTTACTCACCTGCATGAATGCTTTTCTCGACGGTTTTTTACAAGCGCTGCGTCTGATTCTTACGCTGGATGCCAATCTTATCGAAGTGGTACAGCTTTCGTTGTGGGTCAGCGGTACTGCACTTTTTATCAGTGCGCTGCTGGGGCTGCCAGCGGGCATCTTTTTGGGCCTGAAGGAGTTTACGGGCAAGCGACTGCTGATGGTGCTGATTTATACCGGCATGGGCCTGCCTCCGGTGGTGGTGGGTCTGACCATTTACATTTTGCTTTCGCGGCAGGGCCCGCTGGGAAGTTGGGGCTGGCTTTTTACGCCCAAGGCAATGATTTTAACGCAAATTATTCTATCGCTGCCTCTCATCATTGGATTTACCGCTACGGCCATTGCTGCTGCGCCCGCGGCATTGCCCATGCAATTACGGTCGCTGGGGGCTACCCGTCGCCAGATTGTGCTGACATTGCTTTATGAGGCCCGGGCGGGCGTCATGGCCGCGTTGATTGCCGGTTTTGGGGCCATCATCTCTGAGGTGGGCTCTGTGATGATTGTGGGCGGCAACATCGAACATAAAACCCGGGTACTGACTTCGGCCATTGTGCTGGAAACGCGTAAGGGCAATTTTGCGCTGGCCATTGCCCTGGGCATCATCCTGCTGAGCATCACTTTTTCGGCCAACTGGCTTTTGCTGCACCTGCAGGGGCGTTTGGAGCAGCGGCAATGAGTTCACCCCTTTTGCAGCTTCGGGATGTTGAGCATGGCTATGGTCAGCGGCTTGTGCTACGTGTGCCCGAGTTGGCAGTGTATCCAGGTGAGATCTTTGCAGTGGTAGGGCCTTCGGGCGCTGGCAAAAGCACCCTGTTGCGGTTGATGAATTTTCTTGAGAAGCCGCTGCAAGGGCAAATTTTTTACCAAAATCAGGCCTGGACGCCGGCATCGTTACCCATTGAGGCCCGCCGCCAAATGACTTCGGTCTTTCAACAGCCGCTGTTGCTCAGCACATCGGTGGCCAACAATGTGGCTTATGGGCTGCGTGTACGGGGGCAGCGTCCCGGCAAAACTGCAATCTTGCAGGCGCTGGAGACGGTACGACTGGCGCATTTGGCCCAGCAACATGCGCATACTCTGAGCAGTGGCGAAGCGCAGCGGGTTTCATTGGCCCGGGCCCTGGTGCTGCACCCCGATATTCTTTTTTTGGATGAACCCACCGCTAATCTCGATCCCGGCAATGTCAAGCTCATCGAATCCAGCATTCGTCACACCAATCGGCACGAGCACTGTACCGTGGTGATGGTAACGCATAACGTGTGGCAAGCGCGGCGGCTGGCGCATCGTGTGGCGCTGCTTTATGAAGGTGAGATTATCGAAGTTGCCCCCACTGCTGATTTTTTTGAGCATCCTCAGGATGCCCGCACGCGTGCTTTTTTGAGCGGCGATTTGGTATACTGATGATGCTTTCTACTTTCTATTCCCGAGGATTCTTCTCTTATGACAAAACTCACGCATCTCGATGAAAGTGGCGCGGCCAAGATGGTCGATGTCAGTGAAAAACCACTCACCTTTCGTACCGCTGTTGCCGAGGCGCGGGTGGTGATGTTGCCGGCAACTTTGGCAGCCATCAGGGCGGGGAATGTGAAAAAGGGGGATGTGCTGGGCACAGCTCGCGTGGCCGGCATTTTGGCTGCCAAACAAACACATCAGCTCATTCCCATGTGTCATCCTTTGCTGCTCACTAAGGTAGCGGTAGATTTTGCCTATGTGGCGGAGGGGATTCAGATTCGGGCGCTGGTGAAAACCCAGGGACAAACGGGCGTAGAGATGGAAGCCTTGACCGCGGTCTCGGTGGCTGCCTTGACCATTTACGATATGGCCAAAGCGTTGGAAAAGACCATGCGCATCGAAAATGTGCGTTTGCTGCACAAGAGTGGCGGCAAAAGTGGCGATTTCAATGTTTCTGATTACACACAACAGGAGTTGCTTTGATGAAAGTGAATGTGCGTCTTTTTGCCTCGTTGCGCGAGATTTTCAAATCCCCTTACCTGACCGTCGAGTTGCCCGAGAAGGCAACGGTAACAGATTTGGTACAAGTTATCCGCAAAGATGCGCCGCATCTGGGACATGGCGGGCGTTTTCATGTGACCATCAACAAGGAGTTTGTGGATACGGACGCGGCGCTGACCGATGGTGATGAGGTGGCCATTTTTCCGCCGGTAGGTGGCGGAGAGCCTCTTGCGCATTTTCGTATTGTTACCGAGCCCGTTTCGGCGGATGAGGTGGCCGCGTTGGTGACTACGCCCGAAGTGGGAGGGGTGGCACTTTTTGCGGGCATGGTGCGGGGTGTCACCGGGCAGCTCAATACCCAATATCTGGAGTATGAAGCTTACAGCGAGATGGCTGAGGCCAAGCTGGCGGAGATTGGCGCCAGTATCCGCCAAAAGTGGCCGCAGGTGCTGGATGTGGCCATTCATCATCGCATCGGGCGGATCGCAGTAGGAGAGACTGTGGTGGTGATTGCGGTAGCGGGCGCACATCGGGCCGATATTTTTGAGGCCTGCGCTTATGCCATTGATCGCATCAAGCACATTGCGCCCATTTGGAAGAAGGAGGTGACGACCGCAGGCGATTTTTGGGTAGAGGGCCCGATTGATGAGAGCAGTCCACCCACGGTGGTGGTTTGAGGTTGCAGGTTGGGATGAGGCGAAAAAAATGCCGGTGGCCTGTCTGGGAGTGACAGCCACCGGCTTTTATCGAAATACAGTTGACTACGCCCAAGCACCCCATTGTGCTGGCCGCAGTCAGTCAGGTAATCCTAACATGCCAAGCTTAGCGTATTTAGGAAGGGGCTGTCAAGTTTTCGGGCCCGATGTGCGGGGGGCTGCTGTCCGCTTTGCCCGCGCGGGCGCATGATGTGCGGGCGCACGTGAGGCTGTCATTTTAGGGAATGCTTTGCGATTAGCGGTAATTGACGAATTGGCATAAATGTCGGTATAATCAACATAAGTCGTAATAGATCTGTTTTTGCTGAAAATGACATCGAAGTTGCAAATTTTCATCTGTTCGGTAACGACTAACGTACCCGCCTTCAATCACCACAAAGGCGCAAAGACACTAAGAACACCAAGCATTTCAAAGCTTTTTCTTTTCTTCGTGCCTTTGTGGCTTCGTGTCTTCGTGGTTTCTAGCCGGACTACCTTAGTCGTAACCTTTTTTCTTTCTTTGTG
>CAZMDD010000003.1:0-18818 GCA_964565065.1 uncultured Caldilineales bacterium
GCGGCCCTGCAACTTTGTCCAAACGCTACATGCTTGCATTATTGCCGAATATGCCCTATTCTTAGCAAGATTCAAAAAGACTGCCAACTTTCTGTAGAAAGCAACGGCAATTATCCTCACTTACCTTTATCAAAAGGAGACAAACATGAAGAAACTACTGATCTTGCTCAGCGTCCTGCTGCTTATGGGACTCATGCTGGCTGCCTGCAACAACGCAGCTCCCCCCGCCCCCAAACAGGAAGCCCCTGCAGCCAAAGAAGAGGCCCCCGCAGCCAAAGAGGAACCCACCAGTGAGCCGGTCGACCAATGCGCACCTGAAAATCTGGCCCTCTTCGAAAAAGGCAAACTCACCGTTGCCACCGGCGAACCTGTTTATCCCCCCTGGATGATGGATGATGACCCCAGCAACGGCAAAGGCTTTGAAAGTGCTGTCGTTTATGCAGTGGCCAAAGAACTGGGCATCGCCCCCGAAAATGTACAATGGGTGCGCACCTCCTTCGATGAAGCTATCTCCCCGGTAGAGAAAAAATACGACTTCAACATCCAGCAATACTCCATCACCGAAGAGCGCGAAAAAATTGTCGACTTCTCTACGCCCTACTACTTTGTGCCTAAGTCAGTGGTCACCATCAAAGGCTCGCCCGCAGTTGGTGCCAAAACCTTTGCCGACCTGCAAAAGGTCAAATTTGGTGCGACCGTCGGAACCACCGACCTGGAATACATTGAAAAAGTGATTGGCGCCAAAGATGTGGCTGTGTACAACACCGAAGTCGATGTGGTTTCGGCCATGGCCGCCGGACAAATCGATGCCACAGTCATCGGCCTGCCCACCGCATTCTACATCACCGCAGTGCAGCTTGATGACGGCGTAATTGCCGGAGTCCTCCCCAGCGAAGATGAAGAAGGCTTTGGCATGTTGTTCAGCGAAGGCAGCAAACTGACCCCTTGCGTCAACCAGGCCATCCAAAAACTGCGCGAGAATGGCACGTTGGATAAACTGGCCGAAGAATGGCTCCAGGGTAACGGCGACATTCCCACCATCACCAAATAACAGAGAGAATCTGGTGGACGCAACCAGCACAACTCACACCATTGCCAACCAGCCTCCACCGCCCAAGGTTCCAACACGAAAAGAACGTATACTCCCCGTGCTGATCAGCGTGGTCAGCACGGGCGTGTTCTTTGCAGTGGCGGCCTGGGTCATTAGCTCATCAGAGCAATGGCCCCTGGTACAAAGGCAATTTTTCTCGTGGGAAGCGATGAAAGAGTCCTTCCCCGACGTGGCCCGCGGCTTTTGGCTGAATCTGAAATTATTTTTTGTTGCCGAAATCTTCATTCATAGCCTTTCCCTTTTGTTAGCCATCGCTCGCTCGCTCAAGACACCCATTGCCACCCCTATTCGATTTGCAGCAGTTCTCTTCATCGATATCGTGCGCGGCGTTCCTGCACTGTTGCTGATTTTACTATTTGGATTTGGCATTCCCGCGCTAAAACTGCCGGGATTTCCTTCCAGCGCCATGTTTTGGGGCACAGTGGCCCTGGTCACCAGCTACTCGGCCTATACCGCCGAAGTTTATCGGGCGGGGATGGAGGCGGTGCATAATAGCCAGCAAGCCGCGGCTCGGGCGCTGGGATTAAGCTACTGGCAAACCCTGCGCTACGCCATCATTCCCCAAGCCATCCGCAATGTGCTGCCCGCGTTGCTCAATGGCGCGGTTTCATTACAAAAAGATGTGGCGCTGCTCAGCATCATCGGTGTGCGGGAAGCTGTTCGGGCGTCGCAGATTTACACGGCACGCACATTCAACTATTCCTCGCTCATCGTGGCCGCGGGCCTCTTTTTGCTGGCCAGTGTGCCTCTGGCCCGCCTGACCGATAGCATTGCCCGACGAGACCAGGAACGGCGACTCCAAACAACAAGATGATGACTGAAACACAAGTTCCTAAAATCAGCATCCAAAATCTTACCAAGTATTTTGGAACCAAGCTCATCCTCAATGCCATCAATCTCGATGTAATGCCGCACGAGGTGGTTTGCCTGATTGGCGCTTCTGGCTCTGGTAAATCGACCTTGCTACGCTGCATCAATCGACTGTTCCCCTTTGATCACGGGCGCATTTTGCTGGATGGCGTAGACATCGAGAGTGAAGCCATGACCGATAATCTGCTGCGCAAGCGCATCGGCATTGTGTTTCAGTCTTATAACCTTTTTCCACACATGACCGTCCTGGATAACATTACCCTGGCCCCGCGCAAAGTGCATAAAGTGCCCCGTCGGCAGGCCGAGGCCCGGGCCCGTGAACTGCTGGGGCTGTTCGATTTAGCGGATCAAGCCAAATCGTACCCAGATAGGCTCTCGGGCGGACAACAGCAGCGGGTGGCCATTGTACGCGCCATTGCCACAAATCCTGATGTGCTTTTGCTGGATGAAGTGACCGCAGCCCTGGACCCCGAGTTGATTGGTGGCGTCCTGGATATCATCCGCGATCTCAAGGCTGAGGGCATGACCATGGTCATTGTCACGCACGAGATGGGCTTTGCCCGCGATGTGGCCGACCGCGTATGCTTTTTGGATCAAGGACGCATTCTGGAAGAGGGCCCGCCCCGGCAACTGTTTACACAGCCGCAAGCGTTGCGCACACAGCAATTCTTGCAACGCATCATCGAGGCTGGCCGTTTGTAAAGTGCTGCCGCCCGCGTTGCTATGGAAGCCAGCTTCCTTTGCCGAGCCACACCCTCACGTGCTATAATCTTTTTTGCTGGAAATCGCCAGCGACTTTGTCCGCCTGCGCCATCGAGCGCACACAAACACATCCCTTGCCGCTGAGGTGCGGATATGGCAGACGCCCCAAAAGACCCAACTCAGGTATCTCAGGCACAAGAGCTCATTTTATTGGCAAAAACCAGAGCCGCCGAACGAATCAAAACTCTATTTCATCAAGAAAAAGAGGCAAACATGAAAGAGGAAAGCGCTGTAGAACAATTTCGACAACTGAAAACCGTAGAAAAGAAGCGCTTCGATAAAGAAAAACGCCTGGAAGAATTGAAAAGGCTGGTGTGGTATCTTGCCCCCCGCCCGACACTGGAAAAGAAACTTCAACAAGCGGCCTGACTTTTGCCAGGCAACAACCAGCAAACAAACGCCCCTGTTACTCGGGGGCGTTTTTTGCGTTCCAAAAAGTCCACCAGGGCGTTTGTGCCCGTCCTTGTTGCTCCACAGCATCTGCCGCGGCCGGATCGCCTATTTCGCGGTAAAGTTGGGCCAAATGGCGATACGTGGGCCCATAACGCGGCGCCAACATGAGCAAACGCTCCAGCTCGTCAATGGCTGCTGCGCTACGTCCGGTAGCGGCCCAAAAGATCGCCCGGTCATTCAATAGCTGGATGTCATGGGGTGAGAGGCTCAGGGCATGCTCAAATGCAGCATCTGCGTGGGAAGCTTGCTGGTCAGACAACCAGCGGGCATAGGCCGCGGCAGGCTCGGGGGCCAGCGGTTGGGCCTGCATGGCCCGTTCATACAGTTGGGAGATGGCTGCCGTGCGCGACTCCCGCGCATGGGGCTGGGTGGCCGCGCGTTGGGTGTTGCTCCAGGCAACGCCTGCGGCCATGATGTGATCATAGGGCGCCAACCTGAGCGCTGCTGCCAACGCTTGCTCACGTTCATCGGTATGGGAGCTGAGCAGCGCGGTTTTGTAGGCGATGTCGCCCAGCCGAGGCCCGGTTATCAGCACAAGCATCACCGCAATCAGCGCCATTTGCCAACCGGCCCGATGCTGCGGCCATTGCTGCCATGCCATTGCCACGATCCACACCATCAGCAGAATCCAGGCCAACCAGGAGCCCATGCCACCATGCTGGTTGAGCAAGATGGCGGGAAGCGCCGCATAAAACAGGGGCGATGTCAGCGCAAGTGTGCTTTCGGGAGCCAGGGCATGACGCAGCGCTATGAGCAGGGGCAGTGCCATCAGCCACAAAAAGAGTCCGCCGGGCCAGGCGGCAATAAATCCGAATGCAGCCATCCAGGCGGCCATCACCACCAACGCATCCAGGGTGACCGCGGGCGCAGGACTGATGGTTTTCTGTGCCGAAAGGCCCAATGCCATGCCCAATATCGCCCAACCCAGCAAATCGGGCGCATGGGTCGGAAAGCTGACCAGCAACAGTGTGGCCCGCCCCAGCAACAGTGCGGCCAGCCACGGAGCCAGCGCATGTTTGCTGCGCAGCAGTCGGGTGAGTGCCAGCAACCCCAGCACCAGCCATCCCAGCAGCCAGGGCACGCCTCCGGCTACCAGTGCATCCAAAGGCCAGGCGTGCGCCCGGTCAGGAATCCGAAAGATGAAGTCTGGTTCAAAGTGGGCCAATGTGGGCGAAAGGTGGGGGGCCAGCGCCAGGGGCAGGGTGTCGAAGCCCAACCCCAGCAACCACGCCCGAGGCCGCGAGCGCATCAAATTCAGCGCAGCCTGCCAAATGAGCCACCGCTGCTGCAAGGTGCCACCGTGCTGTAATCGCGGCCACAGCCACACCAGGAGCGCGCTGCCAAGCAGTAATGCAGCCGCGCCAGCCAACAGAACCAAGGAGGAGGAAGCGAGACGCGCGGGCCCGGCACGACGCTTCATTCTCCAAAGAATAAGTGCCACACTGGCGGCTATGAGCAGTCCCAGGTAGGCACTGCGACTAAAGGTGAGTCCTAGCAGTAGCAACAGCAGTAGGATGAAGATTTCAAGAATGCGGCGGGGTAGCTTGGCTGCAGGGGGGTGCAAGAGACGCCGCGGCAGGGCCAGAAAGAGTGTCAGGAGCAGGTAATCGCCCAGGTAAAGGGGATTGCCCAGGGTTGAGGAGGCTCGCTGTCCCAACGGAAAGCTGACCCCCATGCCCCGCACCGGGTCCAGGCTGAGCAGTTGCAGCAAGCCGTAGGTCAGGGGAATGACTGCTCCCAGCAAGATGGCGTCTATCAGCAGCCAGTGCAGACCTGCCTGGGTCATTTGGCGGGCGGTAAGCAGAAAAATAAGGCCCGCCAACAAGGTTAGCAGGCCATAGGCTCGATAGTAGTTGCCCCACAGGCTGGTCACCGGGTCGATGCTGGTGAGTGTGATGAGCATGGCCCACGCAGCCAGTCCCGCGAGGAGCGCCTGGGCGGGCTGGCGCATGATGCGCGGGCGCGGGCGCGGGCCGCGAGAAGCGGTGCCCAGCAGCAAATCTGCGCCCGCCACCGCGGCCAACAGTATCAGTACCGCAGCTTTATCGGGCTCGAAACTGGCGCCGCTGTGGATGTTGAACAGGGCGGGGATGCCTGCTAAGGCCAGAAGTAGCGCCAGATAAGCTGGACGCAGGGCTGTATGGGGCCTGCTGGGGTGCGTAGCAGGTTTACGACGTTTGGGACGAGGCATGAGGGTGGGTGTTCTTTTGGGCCCGGGCCTGTTTTTGTGCTTCTTTCAACGGCATGGTAAATGTGCAATCGTTGTTGGCGCATTTGGCGGTGGTTTTGTTGGCCTTGACCAAAACGCTGTTGCACTGCGGACAACGCACGTCGATGGGCTGGTTCCAGGTGACAAAATCGCATTTGGGCCAGGCTTCGCAGCCGTAGAAAACACGTCCTTTGCGACTGCGCTTTTTGACGATGCGCTGGCCGCATTTGGGACATTTGACGCCGGTGTCATCCACAATGGGGCGAGTGTATTTGCATTGGGGATAGTTGATGCAGCCGATAAATTTGCCGTAGCGTCCTTCACGGATGATGAGCTCGCCGCCACAGTCGGGACAGGTTTCGCCGATTTTTACCGGCTCGATGTGCTGGCGCACCATGGTTTCGCCCGCTTTTTCCACAGCTTCGGCAAAGGGCCCGTAGAATTTACGCATCACTTCTACCCAATCTTCTTGACCGCGAGCGATGCGATCCAGGACTTCTTCCATGCGGGCAGTAAAATCAACGTTGATGTAGCGGCCAAAATGCTTGACCAACAGATCATTCACAGTGATGCCCAGCTCGGTGGGATGGAAGAATTTGGCCCGTTTTTCCACGTAATGCCGATCCTGGATGGTGGAGAGAATGGCTGCGTAGGTGGAGGGTCGCCCGATGCCATATTGCTCCAGCGCCTTGACCAACGAGGCTTCGGTGTAGCGAGGTGGGGGCTGCGTAAAGTGCTGCTCGGGCAAGAGTTTCAGCAAATCCAGCAGCTCGGCTTCGGTCAAAGGTGGAATGTCCTTGTTTTCCAGGTTTTCTTTTTCTTTGCGCTTTTCTTCTATCGATTTAGAGGGTTCGTAGATTTTGAGAAAACCGGGAAAGCGCAATGCAGAGCCGGTGGCTCGGAAGAGGTAGGGCTTTTTGCCCTGTGCAGGCCCTGCTTCTACATCCACGGTCAAGGTATCGTAGATGGCGGGGGTCATCTGGCTGGCAACAAAACGACGCCAGATGAGCCGATAAAGTTTGAATTGGTCATCCTTGAGAAATTTTCGCATGCTTTCGGGCGTGCGATAAACAGATGTGGGCCGGATGGCTTCGTGCGCTTCCTGGGCGGAACGGGATTTGGTTTTGTAGAAGGGGGGCTTTTTGGGCAAGTAGGCATCGCCGTAGCGCTCATCAATGAAGTTTCGGGCCTGAACCTGTGCTTCTTTGGCCACGTTGGTGCTATCGGTACGCATGTAGGTGATGAGACCGACGGCGCCTTCGCTACCCAGCTTGACTCCTTCGTAAAGGGATTGGGCGGTGCGCATGGTGCGGCGGGCGTTGAAGTTGAGCTTGCGTGAGGCTTCCATTTGCAGGGTGCTGGTGGTAAAGGGGGCATAGGGACGGCGACGACGTGTGCCACGTTTGACCTTGCTCACCTGCCATTGGGCCTGCTCAAGCTCGGCAACGATGGTGCGGGCTTCCTCGCCCGAGCCAATTTTAAAGGTTTTGCCCCGAATTTTGAGCAATTTGGCCAAAAAGTGCCGTCGGGCAGCTTCTTGCTTGGCTAAATCGGCAGTGATGGTCCAGTATTCTTCGGGGATGAAGGCATCGATTTCACGCTCGCGATCCACCACCAAGCGCAGCGCCACCGATTGTACCCGACCAGCAGAAAGGCCACGACGCACATTGCGCCACAGCAAAGGGCTAATTTTGTAGCCCACCAAGCGATCGAGGATGCGGCGGGCCTGTTGGGCGTCCACCAGGTCCATGTCTACGGTGCGGGCGTGTTCAAAGGCTTCATCCACCGCAGATTTGGTGATTTCGTGAAAAACCACACGCCTGGCCCGCGCATCTTCCAGACCTGTGGCTTCTTTTACATGCCAGGCAATGGCCTCGCCTTCGCGGTCAGGGTCAGTGGCCAAAAAGACTTCTTCCGCCCAGTCGACATGGGCTTGCAGTTCTCGTACCAGTTTCTTTTTATCGCGCGGCACATAGTAGATGGGTGCGAAGTCGTGTTCCACATCTACCGAAAGTTTGGATTTGTAGAGATCGCGCACATGGCCCACCGAGGCTTTGACGGTGTAGCCGCGGCCCAAGAATCGGCCTACGGTGCGGGCTTTGGCGGGCGATTCGACAATGACCAATTTGCCTTTGCGGTCGGCGGGCGAGGCAGGTTTGCCACGTTGACGGGTGGTTTTGCTTCGTTTTTTGGTGGTTTTCTTTTTGGTGGTTTTCTTTTTAGCAGACTTCGTTTGGGCCCGCTTGACCGGCTCAGGTTTTTCGATGCCCTGATGCGCCTCGGTTTTGCCCATGAGGAACACATTCGTACCGCAAACGGAGCATTTGCCGCGGGTTCCGGGTGTGCCGGTTGCGGTGTAAACGGGGATGGGATTTTCCATCTCCTGTTTGGCTTTGCATTTAACGCAATAAGCTTTCATGTAATTTCCGGTAATTAGGTGGCGCTCTCAGAAAGGATGCCGAGAGTGCGAAGGGGAAGGGAAGGATTGACAGATTTTTCCAGTTGAGCCTTTTCTTGATGCCTTGGTGGTGCGCTCGGGATAGCCATGAACCGCTACATTTCAACTTTCGTAAACATCTCCTAGGTTTTGCTTGAGATGCTAATCGATTTTGTAAACCGGGCCCGGTTCACGGGCGATGACATATTTCATGCCGCCCACCGAGCGGGCGATGCCTTTGAGCTCCATCATGGCCAAGGCGCTGCTTACTTCTTGCACGGGCAGTTGGGCCTGGCGGCGGATGTCGTCGATGTGGCGGGGTTCTGCGCTGAGCAAATCCAGTAGCTGCGCTTCGATGGGGTCTTCGGGCAGGGTGAGACGGGCGTTCACAAATTGGGCGACCCGGGTCAAATTCAGCGCTTCCAGGATGTCGTTGACCTCGGTCACGGGCACAGCACCATTCTTGATGAGACGATTGGGGCCTTCGCTGTTGGCAGAAAGGATGCCGCCCGGTACTGCAAAGACCTCTCGTCCCTGTTCCAGGGCCTGCTTGGCTGTGATGATGGCGCCCGAGGCCCAGGGGGATTCGACTACCAGCACGCCCAGACTCAGACCGCTGATGATGCGGTTGCGTGCAGGAAAGTTGCGGGCTTCGGGGGGCGTGCCCAGGGCTTGTTCGCTGATGAGTGCCCCCTGCTGGGTGATTTTGCGGGCCAACTCCCGGTGCTCCGGCGGATAAATCTGATCCAGACCATTGGCCAACACGGCAATGGTACGGGCTCCTGCATCCAGTGCGGCCCGGTGTGCGACGGCGTCGATGCCTCGGGCCAGGCCGCTAACGATGGTGACGCCGGAGCGGGCCAGCTCGGTAGTGAGTTTGCGCGCAACTTCTTTGCCGTAGGTGGTGGCACGACGTGTGCCCACCACAGCTACAGCCCAATCATCTTCGGGGAGAAGCTCGCCCCGAATAAAGATGACGGGGGGTGGGGCATCGATGCGGTTCAGAGCTGCGGGGTAGTCGTCATCGTCCCAGGTGAGGGCGCGCAGGCCAGAGCGTTGCAAGCGGGCCTGCAGTGCATCCAGATCCAGGGTTTCTTGGGCCTTGAGCAGGTTGCGCAGGGCCCGTCGATCCAGTCGGGCCTCGATGAGAACTGAGCGGGGCGCGTGCCATGCTTTTTCTACATCGCCGCAGATTGCCAGCAACGCTTGCAGCTTTTTGGCTCCCACGCCCGGAACCTTGTTGAATCCAAGCCAGTATTTCAGCATGATCAAAGCAAGTGTCCCCCCAAAGAGGATGAGCAGCCAAAGTGACAGGAGAGACAACTCTCGGAAGAGGATAAATGGGATTGCGGGCTTTGTCAAGCTACACAGGAGCAAACAAGAGGGGGGCGTGCGCCCTGACACATTGCCCGCTCCCGCCAGCGCAGTCCCATTTGCTCACAAAGGAGGAAGTCATCCGATTACAGCTACTTGACAAAATGTTTCCGAGCTGTTATTATCGAATCGCGATAACGTGTGACGATATCGACAATTCACAAAAACCACTCGCCCGCCCCTTCCCCCCCCGCATTCACGCATCAGGACACCAGCACGCCATGATTCGAGATTTTTTTCTTGGCTTCATCAAATTACACATTTTGCACCACGCGGCCCGAGAACCTATCTACGGCCTCGACTTCATCCGCGAACTGGAGCATCACGGCTACCAAATAAGTCCGGGAACACTTTATCCTATCTTCCACAAACTGGAAAAACAGGGCTATCTTGTCTCGGAAAAGCAGGTGGTGGCAGGCAAGGTGCGCAAATACTACACCGCCACGCCTCAGGGCAAGGGGGCCCTGCGCGAAGCCTATGCCAAAGCCCGTGAGCTCATCAACGAGATTGGCGAAGATGTGGATTGATGACAGTTGGCTTCGCCCGACACCACACCGATGTTTATGACAAATTGACAGCGTCAGATAGGACACTCATCACGCAAAACAGGAGAAACTCATGCTAAAAACACTGCGAAAAGTACCACGCAATATCTGGGCGCTGTCACTTACCAGCTTCCTGCGGGATATTGCCAGCGAAATGTTGGTTCATCTGCTCCCCCTCTTCCTGGCCAATGTGCTGGGCATTCGCACTGCGCTCATCGGGCTCATCGAAGGTGTGGCCGAAACCACCGCCAGCCTGATGAAAATCTATTCCGGCTGGCTTTCGGACAAATTGCGACAGCGCAAAGGGCTGACCGTGGCGGGCTATGGATTGGCAGCACTGGCCACCCCACTGCTGCTCATCGCCCGCACCTGGCCCGTGGTTCTCCTCTATCGCTTCATCGACCGCATGGGCAAAGGCATTCGCACCGCGCCGCGCGATGCCCTGATTGCAGATTCGATTGCGCCCGAGCATCGCGGCGTGGCCTTTGGCCTGCACCGGGCAGCAGATACCGGTGGCGCTTTTGTGGGCCTGTTGTTGGCCATGATGCTGGTTTGGCGCATGCAACTGGGCAACTGGCAGCTCAGCGCCGAGACTTTTCATGCCATTGTTTGGTGGGCCCTGATGCCGGCAATTCTGGCAGCGCTGGTAGTGGCGTTGGGTGTTAAAGAGGTGATCAAAACGCCGGCCAGTGCCACAGCGCCCCCCAAATTCAGTTTGCAAGGGCTGGGACAGCGCTATCAACGTTTTTTGCTGGTAATGGTGCTTTTTACGCTGGGCAATAGTACCGATGCCTTTTTGGTGTTGCGGGCGCAAAGTGCAGGGGCCTCGGTGGTGATGGTGTTGGGCATGATTGCCGGATTCAATCTGGTTTACGCCTTGTTGGCCACACCCGCGGGCGCACTTTCCGATAAAATCGACCGGCGCAAAGTGGTGATTACCGGATGGCTGCTCTATGCTTTGATTTATCTGGGCTTTTCGATGGCAGGACAAAGCTGGCATTTTTGGCTGCTTTATGCGCTGTACGGCATTTATTATGCGTTGACCGCGGGCGTGGCCAAAGCTATGGTGGCTGATTTTGCACCTGCCGAACGCCGGGGAACTGCTTATGGCGTCTTCAATGCAGCGGTGGGCCTCACTGTGCTGCCTGCCAGTGTTATTGCAGGTGTGCTATGGCAAGGCCTGGGAAGATGGGGCGGTCTCGGGCCCGCGGCCCCCTTCCTGTTTGGTAGCAGTCTGGCTTTGCTGGCCGCAGTGCTGCTATGGAAATGGGTCAAGTAGCAATTTGCCCCACAGCCCCGGTTGGTCGTATGATTGCAGCACTATGTCTATCCCCAACATTGCCCGACGCCTGCCCACCTTCATTCTGTTGCTTTTGGCCGTCCTATGGCTACTAACGCAGCCCACTTTGGCCCAGGATGACGGGCCCGAACGCTTGCATCAAGCAGCGGTGGGGGCGTATACGATTTCGGTGTGGACAGGGCCAGAACCTCCGGTACACGGGCCAATTCACATCGTCGCCCAGCTCACCCGCGCCGAATCGGGCGAAAGCGTTACCACGCCTGAAGTTACCCTCATTGCCCGAGCTCCGCATCACGATGTGCTGCAGGTGGTGATGACTCCGCAAAATGGCCGCTATGCCGCAGATATCACCATTCCTTATGCCGAAACCTGGATTTTTGAGCTGGTGGTCAAAGATGATCTAAACAAAGCGCAGGTGGCTTTTCCGCTGGACATACAAACCAGGCCCATCGATGAAAATATGATTCGCCTGGGCGCGTTTGCCACACTGGTGGTGCTGGTTAGCGGCTGGTGGTTCTGGGGACGGCATCCCCGCAAAAAGAAAGTGCGCAAACGCATCTTCATGCCCCGCCCCGATGAATTCAAGCGCAAGTAGTTAGCAAGTCCAAATTGGAGCATCACTCCTCGGCCCAATAAGCCAGGATGGCGGCCAGTTGTGGCACGCCGGTATCATGCAATATGCGCAGGCGTTGCAGCTCAAAGACTGCGCCGGTGCGATGTTCGACGCCCGGTTTGGTGGTGACACCTCCCCAAAAGCCCGCTGATTGAAAGATGCGAATCACATCTGCATCGTAAGAGCCTGAGGGATAAGCGACCACTCGCGGTTTCTTGCCCAAGTTGGCCTCCAGGGTTTGGCTGCTGCCCAGGGCCTGCCAAATAAGAAAATCATCATCTTTGCCCGCCAAATCGGGGTGATTGCGGGTATGCGAGCCCAGTTCCATGCCTGCGGCGTCCATTTCGGCCAGTTTATCCCAGGTGGCGTAGCGGGCGTAGTGGGCATCGGTGGCTGCCAAATCGGCAAAGTCGGTGATGATGAAGAAGGTGGCCACCATGTGATGCGCCTGCAAGATGGGGAACGCGTTTTCGTAATTATCCAAATAACCATCATCAAAGGTGAGGATGATTGGTTTTTGGGGCAAGGGGGGGGCGCCTCGCTGCAAGTAGCTAATCAAGTCTTGCAGATGGATGGTGGTGTAGCCTTGCTCTGCCAGATAATCTAAGTGCTGGCTGAAGGTTTCGGGAGGCAGCGAGAGGCCAACACGGTAAACATCGGCCGTGGCGGGTGGATTGGAGATGTAGTGGTACATCAAAATGGGCACGCGGATGCTGCGTTGTTGACCATCGGGTGTGGGACCTGGTGTCGGCGTCGGAGTGGGCGTAGATGTGGGTGTGGGGCTTAGCGTGGGCGTAGGCGTGCTGGTGGCGGTGGCTGTGATGGTGGGTGTAGGCTGCGGTGTGGCGGTGGGGGCCCGGGTCGGCGCAGGGGTTGCTGTGGCGGGCGGGATGGACGCGGGCGCGGGGGCATCATGCGCGGGCGCGCATCCCCCCAACAACAGCCATGCCAGTAAGAGGATGCCTGCGAGAATGCCCCGCAATCTGTGCGCCATACAATCCTAGCCTTTGAGCCGGGCCATGCGCTGGCCCGCGGCTCGTAGTGTTTCCAGCTTTTTGGGGTATGCAAAACGAATCAGGCCCTCGCCATTTTCGGGGTCGGCATAGAAGTTAGAGCCGGGAACAACGGCAACTCCTATCTCGGCGGCCATCCAGCGAGCAAAGCGGTCAGCATTCCAGCGGGCCTGGGGAATGGGAAGTTGGCGGTAGTCGGCCAAGATGTAGTAAGCGCCCTGGGGTTGGCTAAAAATGAAGCCCAAATCATTCAAAATTTCCGACATCACCGCCCGCCGTTGATGATAGTCTGCGGTCATTTGTGTGTAGTAGCTTTCGGGAAGATTCAGGGCTGCCAGAGCTGCGGCCTGCAAGGGTGTGGCCGCGCATGCGGTCAAAAAGTCGTGGGCGGGCTTGACTGTGCGGATCAGATGGGAGGGGGCAATGGCATAGCCCAGACGCCATCCGGTAACCGCATAGGTTTTGCCCATGCCGCCCAGGGTGATGGTGTGGTTTTTTAGGGCGTCGATGCTGCCGGGACTGACATGAACCCGACCATCGTACAGGATACGGTCGTAAATTTCGTCGGTGATGAGGATGAGGTCATTTTTTGTGACCACATCGATGACTGCGGCGACCTCTTCATCATCAAAAACATGACCTGTGGGGTTGTGGGGTGTGTTGAAGATGAGGGCTTTGGTGCGGGGCGTAATGGCTGCGGCCAGCTTGTCGGCATCCAGCCGGAAGTCGGGAGATTCGAGTACCACGGAAACGGCGGTGGCTCCGGCCAGTTGGACGCCCGGGCGGAAGGTTTCGTGGGAGGGATCCAGGATGATGATTTCGTCGCCCGGGTCCAGCACTGCCAGCATGGTGGCGGCCAGGGCCTCGGTCACGCCGCAGGTAACAACGATGTGTTCATCGGGCAGTACTTGCCAGCCCAAACGCTGGGTGTAGATTTCGGCCAGTTTGTCGCGCAAGGGCGGGTACCCCCAGGTGACGGTGTATTGGTTCAAGCCGCTGGCAATGGCATGGGTGGCGGCCTGGATGACAGCTTGGGGCGGGCCAAAATCGGGGAAGCCCTGGCTGAGGTTGATGGCGTCGTATTTAAGCGCCAGCCGGGTCATCTCGCGGATGACTGATTCGCGGATGTTGTTGAAGCGTTGGGCTGTTTGCATGAGGCTGTTCCTGTGCGAGGGGTAGTGGGTCTTGGAAATTGGCTATTGGGCACTAATTTGCGTTAGGTGCGGTGGGCCAGTAAAATGATGGTTGTAATAATACCCCAAGTTTCCAGAAAATGGCTATGACAGATTCCGAGAAGCTGCATGTTAGCAGCACTTTGCAAATTCCGCTGAGCGAGTTGCGCTATCGTACTGCGCGCAGTGGCGGGCCCGGCGGACAGTATGTGAACCGCACCGAGAGTCAGGTAGAGCTTTTGTGGCCCGTGCTGCAATCGCCCAGCCTTTCCAAAACGCAGCGGTATCGCATCATGCAGGTGTTGGGGAATCGTATTGATCGGGAGGGGGTGTTGCATCTGACATCGAGTCAGCGCCGTTCGCAGTTGCAAAATCGGCGGGCAGTGACTGAGCGGTTGCTGGTGCTGCTGCGCGAGGCGCTCAAGCCGCGACGTAAACGCGTGGCTACCAAACCCTCGCGGGCTGCGGTGGAGCGACGGTTGCAAGCTAAACGGCGGCGTTCGGGCCTTAAACGGCAGCGGGGCAAGGTTTTCTCGGAGGATTGACTGATGTTTTGCTGAAAGAATGGCTCGTTGTATGAAAAAGGCTTTATGGCAGCATGCTGAGCGTTGGGTTGCTGTTTTCCAGCGTTGCACCTCAGCTCCGGCGGGGTTTGGAATAGGGACGGAAGACCGGGGACGGGGGACGGCTCATGCTCAAAAAAATCGTAACGACTAACGTACCCGACTTCAATCACCACAAAGGCACTAAGTACACCAAGCATTTCAAAACTTTTTCTTTCTTTGTGGCTTCGTGTCTTAGTGGTTTCTAGCCGGGCTACCTTAATCGTAACAAAAAATCTGTGCCATCTGTGTCATCTGTGATTGCCATGGCGACAACGCCCTTTTCGCCGTTGGTCGAGATACACAGGCGCTTTTCTCAAGTTTCAAATGCGCAGCTTCTTAAGGTCAGGAGGAAATCTACACCTCTTCAGAAACCGGGGTTGGTTGTTTGCCGAAAATAGGGATGGCGACGATGCCGGCGATGGCTGCCATAACGCCTGCCAGCAGGAAGACGTTTCGCACGCCGACAATTCCCGCCAGCACGCCCGCCAGCGCCATGGAGGTGATGTTGGCCGCGCCAATCATGGTTTGCAGCGCCGCGCCGATGCGCCCCCGCAGATCATCGCTGACCAGGGTCTGCGTTAGCGTGGCGATGCCTGCATTAACCGGAGTCATCACCAGCCCGACAGGAAAGAGCAGGAGCATGATGTGCCAGACTCGGGTCACAGCTGCTATCGCGCCAATACCCGCGCCCAGGGCAATCAGGCCCAGACTGATGAGGCGGGTGGGTTGCAGACGCATGGCCAACGCAGCCGTGAGCGCTCCGCCCAATACCATGCCCGCCACCTGCGCCCCCTCGATAGCGCCAAACCAGGTTTCGGGCATGCCCAGTTCATTAATCAGTAGCGGCACGAAAAGCACATTCACCGCCCCCATGCCCAACATGACGATGGCCGCGGAGCTGAGGACGCCGATGAGAATCCTGGAGGTGAAGATAAGGCGCAACCCCACCATCATCTCGTCGAAAATGGCCCGGGCGCTGGTTCCAACCTGCTCCTTGATAGATTGCGGTGCGATCACCCGCCAGGTAAAGAGGGCCGAGATGAAAAAGGTCAATGCATCCACAATGAAAATGATGGCGAAATCGCTCCACAAACCAATGATGACGCCAGCGCTGGCAGTCCCCAGCAAAGCGAAGATGATGCGGCTGGTTTGGGCGATGGAATTGGCTGCCAGCAACTCCTCGGGGGCGACGACACTGGCCAATAGCGCCATGCGGGCCGGAGAAAAGAAAACGCCCACTGTGGCCTGAATCAGGGTAAGCGCGTATAAAATCCATACATCCTCGGGCCCGCGCACCAGCAACAACCCCAGCACCACAAAGCCCCGTAACATATCCGAAATAATCATGGTCATTTTACGACTCCACCGGTCGACGAACACGCCCGCCACCATGCCCACGGTCACCTGGGGGAGGGCCATAAGAATCGCGACCGTGGCGATGGCTGCGGTGGAGCCGGTGAGACGGTTGATGAGAATGAGGAGCGCCAGACTGGTGAGACTATCACCATAGTTGGAGATGATTTGGCCCAACCAGAGCCAGCGAAAATTCTTGTTTCGCAACAGATCGCGTAGACTCGGCTGCGGAGTGGGGGCGGCTGCTTCGCTCATGAGATGGTTCCTCCGGGAATGAAAAAGTTTGACTCAGTGATCAATCATCGCCGCTGGGGGATGTGGTGGGATAGAGGGCCACAAGAAGGCCGGTCAATTGCACGGTTTCTTCATCGGGCGAGGAGGTCATGCGTTCGAATTCCTGGTACAGATCGAAAAGGCGCTGCAGAAAATCGCTGTATTGTTGAGGAGTAAGGGTCGCCAGAGAATGTCCGATGAAGGTTGTGCCCGGCTCTGGTCGTCGTTTGCTCATGTCGATGACGCCTGTGCGAATTCCCTGACGTATTTCTTCCGCCCCGGCATCCAGCGTGCCCAGAAGCACCGCTTCGATGGCTGCGTCCCCCTGGCCGCTGCCTGGCGTCAGCAACGCCCGATCCACGCGAAAATCACGGGCGCTGAGCTGATACTGCTTTTCGATAATGCCGGAAATGACTTGTGTTTTGACCACCCGGATAATGCCATGTTTTTCCAATTGATTGATGTGATAGTAAAGGCGGGAAGGAGGCGTGCCCAGCTCTTGCGCCATCTCCTTGACCGTGCGGGGTTCATCGGCCATCAGGCGCATGAGATTTTGGCGGAAGGGCGTGGAAACCGCCTTGAGCGTTTCCAGGTCGGTGATGTTGAAGGTGTCGGGTGTTGTCTGTAGATGTGCGGGCGACTTTTCTCGTTCCATTTATTTTTACCATTAAATAAATTTTGAATGATTGAATTTATTTTCGCACACTGAAGTTTGTTTGTCAAGGGGTAGTGCCGAGGCAGCTCGCGGCGCGGGCGGACGATGGTCGGGGGACAGGTCAACCGCGCGGGCCGGTGGGGCTTTTGCGTGAGATTTGAGACTTCGCAGAAATTCGTGGAAATTCAGGGGAGATTGTGGCGGACGATAGAGAGTGTGTAACACTATTCGACGACAAAACTTTTACTCCTGCATAATCGAAAACTTTAAAGTCATGTAGATGAATAAAAATATAATTACTGCAATCAGCATTAACGCCCAAAAAATGCTTCTTTTATCTCGTTTGAGGAAATAACACGACAGTAAAAACAACAAAGGGACAAAGATAGAAAGTTTAAAAATTAGAGAATAGCCAGCAGCGGCATACAAAGAAAAGGGAAGGGATAAAACACTTGCCACGCCTAGTAATTTGCATGAATGTTTGAGTATTCCAATCATGGCCAGAGGCAAGGTTAGAAAAACAGATAAACCGAATATAGTGTTTACAATCACATCCTCCATAGCATATTTCCTCCTCACTCGGGGACATTTGGTGGCTTTGAAATGAAAAAGCTATAAATCATCCATCTATCACCAACTTCTATCATCATTCCATAAAAGGTGCCTTGTACATCATTTTCGTAAAAAATAACGCCATTTATATTTGCAATAATCCCTTGTGGTATATCAGGGCTGGTAACTGCAATATTGGAAATGTGTATAGTTGACACTGACAAATTTTGATACCCCTCAAACAGATAGTAATTATCCCCTTCAAGCATTTCTTCCAGCACTGAGATAGAATTTTTTTGCTGTGCATCAGGAGAATATAGAGCATACGCACTATCAGAATCTTTTTTGACCATATGCTTCATAAAACTATCTAACACTAATTCAATAGGGGCTATTTCCTGACTTACAGTGCCCAACGCCTTATCTAGTACTGCCATAAACTTTACTACAATCGCAGCCAAACATATGAATAGAATGCTAACACCAATACCAATGATTACCCAAGGTCTTTTTCTTGATTTTTTTGGTTTTGCGGGCGACGAATCAGAAACTTGGGGCGCAGATTGGCTTCTTTGCTGATGTGGTTCTTGTTGCAATTCATTAACCATACTCTTTTACCGTCCTTCTAAAATGAGTTTATACAAAGTCACCCAAAGACCACATTCAGGCACGGACGGAGCAGGCCAACCTGCAAAGCCCGACGCAACGCCCATTTCCGCACTGCGCCGCCTGAATCGCGGGCGACCAGTCCATCCCATGGCATAGGATTAGCCAGGAGAAATGAGCAGAGCAACGGAATCATCGTTGCAGAACAACCGCAGATCTCACGCCCGCAGAGACGACCAGGCCATGATTCAATCTGTGGTCATCTTGAGCTCGCTTGCTGCGAAGGGCAACCAAGTATCGCAGCAAGTCGCCGCCATCATGCTACCACGCCCGCCCGTCAGCGTCAAACGATGTTGAACCGGGCCATGGCTACGACCGCCCTCCAACTTTTCAATTGCCAACTTTCTTTTTAATCGTGAAATACAGATAGAACGTGTCCTTTTCGGGATTCTGAAACGTCGATGGATAAAACTCGTGTACCGCTCCCGCTTGGTCATAGTCTTTGTTTTGCAAAAAATAATTGCGAACATGTTGCCAGGCGTCGCCGTAGGTTCGCATGGTGCAGGCTATCGTCGCAAAAGTGGTCTCCGGAACCCCCCATAGTGTCCAGCCTTCCGGCGCTTGCGTCTCAAGTCTGACCTCCCAACCGGCCAAATACTTGCCTTCCTCTTGCCAACGGGCAAATGGTTCATCGATAGCGCTCATAAGGCCCCAAGCATCTCCAATGATGAGTGCCCGTATTTCATCAATTCTATTTCGAGCTTTGTTCCACAAGGGCCTGATCCATTCGGGCCCGTTGTCTGCCGGGCCGCTTCCTTCTATACCGAGTACAGCGAAGGCGGCTTTGGTAATGAGTTCGACTTCCACTGGGGCTTATCTCCATGCTGGGGGATTACTGCGCGCTGACGCATAACG
>CAZMDD010000004.1:0-9489 GCA_964565065.1 uncultured Caldilineales bacterium
GTGGAAAGGTTGACGCGAGAGAGTACGCCTCGGGCGGGGCCATCCTGGCGGTACAGGTGCAGCCATGCGTTGCCGTCGGCGCTGGCTTCCATCTTCCAGTACCAGAGGTTGGGAATGGAGGCGACGCCGATGACGTGCCACCAAACGCCTCCTCCCGTCTCCACGCCTGTGATCTGCACGCCCGCGGTGGGACAGGACATTGGTTTGATTTTCAGGGGTTTGCCCGGCGCCTCGCCGCCGATGCCGCCCTTGAACTCCGGTTTGGACACGCCAGGCAGCTTTTTCAGCGCGGGTGTGGCTGCAAAGTCCTTTTCCGCCCACCAGCCGGGCGTGGGGGTCGCGGTGGGCGTGGATGTGGGGGGAGCTTCCAGGTTGGCGGTGATGGGCTCCGGCGGAGATGCTGTCGCCACAGCAATGCCCACCACCGCGACCAGAACCAGGCTGAAGATAATGAGTAGGGGTAGCAAACGGGATGACAGTTTGACTTTCATGGCTGTGCTCACAACGTGATCGCTCCCAGTCGGGCCTCGATGTCCGCGTCGTTCGGCTCGTCGATTTGCAGCAGTTTGGGCTGAATGTACACCGGTTCCATTTCCCCGCGGTCGAAGCTGTATCCCAGCTTGGCCACGGCGCGGGCCACCGGCAGCGAGGCCAGGAACCGCCGCCAACCCTCATCGGTGAAACCTTTGGGTGACCGGTGAATGGCCTGGATTGCAATGTCCAGGTCCTTCTGATTTTTCAGTTGGGCCACGAACAGGTTGTTGCAGGAAGACATGATGCCGGGCGGGATCTCCGAGGGCGTCTGTGTGATCACATGCAGGAAGATGCCGTACTTGCGGCTGTCCCGCCACATGGAAGCGAACTGTTCGGCCAGACTCATGCCGCCCTCTTCGCCGCGGCCCCGGTCCCCGACGCCAGAAAGGATTTTGTTGGCTTCCTCAAAGATGATCTGGATGTGGGCGGGCTCTGAGCGGCTGCGCTGGATGCGCTGAATCACCGCGTCGGTATAGATGTGCCATGCCACCCAGCCCAGCAGAAATGCTTTGGAGAAGTCGTCCAGAAATGCGCCTCCCTCCAAAATGGCGATGCCCCAATCGCCGGGCACGATTTCGTTGATGTCGATGGCGTCGTCGCCCGCAGCGTATTGCAGGGCCGCCTCGCCATGCACCAGGGGGTCCAGACGGAAGCTGATGCCCTCAAGGATGCTGCGCCGGATGTCCCTGGCGGGGATGATTTCAATTTCTTTTTCCAGCGCATCGTACAGGTCTTTCAGGCCTACCGTCCTGGAGCGATGCACGGCCAGCTTCTGCCGCTGCGCCCGGTCCAGAGCATCTAGCGGCGTCCCCACCGGTTGTCCTGCCAGAGCCGCCTCTTCGGGCGTGGCAACCCGGCCCCAGGCGGAATGCTGACGAACTTCAGGATCATCAGTTAGCACGCCAGCATTCACGTACACCTTGTGCAGCATGGCCCGCAATTCGTGAATCTGCCGTTTGCCGCCTAGTTGGGCGATATTGCCGAAGATGTCACAAAACGCACGCCACTGCACTTCAGGCAGGATGTTGCGCCCGATCTGCAATGGATTCCAGCGCAAGGGGCGCACGCCGCCGGGGGAAAGCTGGCGGATTTCCACATGCCCATCCAGGCCGGGGGCGTTGAGCATTTTGCGCCAGCCCGCGCCGAAGTCCAGGACAATGGTCTTCATCTGCCACTTCAGGGTGGTTTCGTAAGCCATGCGCTCCGCAGCCACGGTTTTGCCAAAGCCGGTGTCGCCCATGAACGCGGTGTGGAAATGGCGCCGGCGAGAGAGCTTGAGCGGTGCGGTGGTGAGATCGTAGGTCTCGGGCGAGACCTGATGCCCCATGATCACATCGCCCTCCATGAGGGGATAGAACGCGATGCCCGAGGGGATTTTCTCCTGCACGGTCATGGCCACGCCCTCCTCAAACAGGTTGGGCGCGGTCAATGCGGCCAGCATTTGCACCGTGTGCAGCGTGCCCCATTTCGTCCACAGGCCGATGCCAAAGGGATCGCCATCCGGTTGCAGGCTGGGGCGGAAAGCCAGCATATAGGGCCGCAACACGTCATCGCCCACCACGGGCTGCACAGGGGTTGGCACGTTGCTGCCGTGGAAGCTCTGGGTCACGGTGGCCATTGCAGGCTTGAGGCCCTCCTCATCCACGGCCAGGGTCGCGGTGGTGTAGAAGCCCCCCTCCAGGGAAGCTGCGTTGAGCAGGGACTCCAGTTGACGGGATATCTCGGTGAGGCGAATGGCCACATCATCCTCGGACTGCCAGGATCGGGTGATGGCAATGCCGGGCACGATGCCCGCGCCCAGGCCGCCCAGGTGGGAACGGGTCCCGGCGTGGGCCACGCTCATGGCCCGACTTGTGCCGTCGGTGTGGGAGCGGCCCCAGCTATTGGAGCGCCCCACGGTTTTGCCTTCGGACCAGCTTTCGCCAATGCTTTCGGACCGGGAAACGGTGTGCGCCTGGCTCGTCGTCACGGAATGAGATCGGGCAACACCCCAGGTGCTGCTACGGGCCACGCCGGTGGAATGTGCGCCCCCCTGGGTTTCTGCCGTGCCCCAGCTTTCCCCGCGGGTGGTGGATGTGAATCCGCCACGGCTATTGGTCGTGGACGATGATCGCACGGTGCTCTGCGAGGTGCTTTGGAATGAACCGTTGGTTACAGCATGGGATGAGCTTCCTCCCACTGTAGAACTGGTCGTTGCACTGGTCGCCGTGCCCGTGGTGGCGCTTCCGCCCACGGATGAGCCCACGCTGGTGCTCATGCTGGTGCTGTCAGACGTGCTGGTCCCGTGATCCACGCTGGTGCTGAAGCTCTCCCCGGCGTTGGCCGAGACGCTGGCATTGGAGGACTGGGATGCGGACGTTGACGAACTCTGGCCGTATCCGCCACCTACTGTGCCTTGCACGCCCGTGCCGAACAGGCCCGCGCTGACCGTGCCGCTGGCGTTGACGTTCCAATTGCTTCCTTCGCTCGCGCTGCTGCTTGTGGAAGCTCCCATGCTGACGCCGGATGACGTGTTGTTGCTGGCGCTGGTGGTCACGCCCTGGGAGCTTCCTTCGGTGTGGGAAGCTCCCATCGTCACGCCGGTGTTCGTGCCCCAATTCGAGCTTTGGGACTGGGATTCTGTGACGCCGGTGGACGTCCCGCTGCTCCAGCTTGAGCTGGAAGCGTTGGTGACGCTGTGGCTTGTGCCCGTTGTGGTGGTTGTGCCATGCGCCACGCCCGTGGTGTGGGCCGTGCTCCAGGTAGAGCCTGAACTATGGGCCACTGAAGTGCTGTGGCTGGATGTATTGGCCCAGGAACTGGTATCTGCGCTGCTGTGCGTGACGCCACCGCCGCGACTGATCACCGTCCCGTTGGTCACGGCCACGCTGGAGGTGTCCGCTTCACCATGGGTTTCGCCGTGGGACACGGCATGACCCCAGGAATGGCTTTCGGATGTGCTATGGGCCTCGGCCACGCCGTCGGAATGGGAGACTGCTTCCGTCTGACCGCTTCCCCGTGTGGAGCCGGTGCTATTGCCCAGGGCCGCAGCCAGGGGAATGGCAATGGAGAAGCTGGCGCCCAGCGCGCCCCGCTGCCGGGATGCGTAGATGCTGGACCAACGGCTCATCCTGACCAGCGCGTCTGACAGGTCTCGGCGTGCGATGTGATGTGCGGTCACGGTGAACACAAAGTCCCGCTTGATTTTCGCCAGGCCACGCAACAGGTTCTCGCCCTGCTGCGCCAGCATCTCATCATCCACGTCCCCTAGGCTGCCATCCCTGCCCATGCCCTTGCGGGCCAGTCGGGGATCGGGATGCCCGAGAACAGCAATGATGCGGGGAAGTCGTTCGATACGAGAAAGCAGCAGCCCCACGCGCTCGGGCTCGGGGCGCTTCAATTTCATGTTGGGGAAATTGGCCATTGTCGCTTCGACCGCAGCCATGCGCATTTGGGCTTCCTGGATGGCCCGGTCTTCGGTGTATGCTTCTGCGGCCGCGCCGTAGAACTGACCAATCCCCAGATGTTCAGGTCGGAAGACGCCCATCGCCACGAACACGAAGTCAACGCTGGCCGCGTACAACCCGCGAATGACCGCCCATTGTTTGCCCAGCATGTCGGGGTCTTCACGGGCCTCGATGGGCATGTAGGCCAGTTCCTTGAAGGTGATGGCGCGGTATTTCTCCCGTCCCTGATCGTTGCGGATACGCAGGATGAGATGCTCGAATTCGCGTCCCGTGTATGAAATGCGGGGGGATTGGGTAATTTGAAATTCCTGCGTCGTTGTTGCCAACATGCTTTATGTTCTTGAGAGCGAGAGGGTTAGAAGTCTGCGCACGCAGTGGCGAACAGCATCAAGGTGAAGATGGCGAGGAAAGTGGCGATTCGTTTCATGGGTGACCTCTTGCTTAATCTTGTCCGCGAGTGCGGATGGTGGTGATCAGATCGTGCGGTTCCTGTGGACCAGGGGGATGCACGAACATGGATTGGGCCAGCAGAGAGAAGTATCCCAGCGGGATGATGAGCCAAAGGCCCCAGGTGGCCAGTGTGTTAACGAAAGCCCGGCCCTGGGCCAGGGTCGCTGCTGCGGCTCCCTCGCCGCCCAGGGCTTTGGCCCAGGTCATGGCATCCACGCCGTCCAGGTAGTGGGAGTAGGCCAGATAGCCCAGTGCGGCCAGCGCATACAGGGCCAGGCCCCCGTTCAATCTCCAGCGCAGGTTGTCGGGATTGAAAGTGTCCCGCCACACGGCCAGAGCGCCTGCCGCGGCCATCACCGCCATGATCAGGGGCACGGGCGGGGGCGTGAACAGCGTGGCCAGCACCGCCAGAATTGCCGTGGCTGTAATCCAGACCCGCTGCGCCGCAGGTGCAGTCAGGATGAAATAGGCCATCGCTCCTGCGGTGATAATGGCCGTGATGTGCTCCCACAGGACATAGAGGATTGCCAGAAAGCCGTTTATTTCGTAATGGATGAGCAGGTTCAGGGCGTCTTTGACGGCTTCCATGCATTATTCTCCCTGGGTGGTGTCCCACAGGTGCACGGGAACCGAGTACGGGAACGACACCCGTTGCGGTTCGCTCAAAGGCGTGCCCCTGGTGGTCACCATCAGGCGACCGCCATGCACGCCAGGGTCATAGGGGTGGTACTCGAAATCGTAGGTCCATTCCATCACACCCGGACCGTCGTAAAGTTGCCAGACGCGGGGCAGGTCTTCCTGGGGTTTGGCTCCGTAGTAGCGGGATCCCAGATTATTTTCAATCCATTCTTTCACGCCGTCGCCGAGACGCATCCCAAGGTTGACTTCAACGATGGGATCGTCGTATCGTTCCACGATTTCTCGCACGCACACCCATCGCCAGTTATTCGGACAATCATCTGGATATTCGCCGCCTCCGCGACAGCGTTGCTCCGGCCTCTGCTCATATTTTTTGGCTTCGCCGCCGGTGAGATTGAATGTCAGAGTGAAGCCAGTGTTGGTGGTGTCCTGCCGGGCCACCAGGGGGAATGGCGGCTCGTGGTCGATATCCGCCCCAGGCTCCTTGATCTCCACCCAGGTGCGCGGGCGGCACTGAGGCGGCGGTGTGGGCGTAGGCGTAGGCTGTTTCGTGGGCGTGGGCGGTGGTGGCGTCGGCGCACAATCGCTATGACGTTTCCAGACGATGTAAGCGCCACACCCGCCCTGGCCTGGGGCAGCCATACAGTGGTTGACGCTTACACACGAGCCCACGCAGCCGATGCAGGCGCTTGGGACACCGTTGACTGTACATATAAGGCTCCCATCCGGAAGGCGATCAAATCCTTCACAATAGCAGGCCTGACAAAGACCGGAACACTGCCCTGTCTGCTGCGCGGTCGGTGAAAACAGAATAAAGCCGATGACCGTTGCTGAGATCAGGATCACCAGAATGGCAACACTGATTAACGGGCGAGATGTAAACAATCGCTTACCCATTGGTTGTCCTCCTTGATGATGAGAGGTTGAAAGATTTCAAAACCTTGTTTCTGGTTTTGAATCTCTTCCCAGGAGCTTTTGGTTTTGGGGCGGTAGAATTCCTGTATTAACCAAGCCATTTCAACTGTGGCTGCAACACTGAGTTCATTGCCAGGTCCACCTTGTTTGACCGCCATCACACATACTAGAGCGTCACTGTCACCATTTTCATTCTTACATATACCTTTCAATCGAGCAGTTTTTTTATCATCTTTATCGGGGACGACAATTCCCACCGCCATTTCTGGCGTAACAGTGTTTGTCATCACCACGGTCAGGGATGAAAGGGGATATCGGTCACCCAGCCATGATTTGAGTCTGGGCAGGCATTCTTCCACGCCGCTCACCTGCCAATCGCTTTCGTTGCGAAATTCAATATCCACCGGATTGGCAACCACCTCCTGGGCGAGAGGCGTATCTGTGACGACGGATGTAACTTCAACAACAGGATTCCGGGAAGATGCAAGAAAATGCGGAACCAGAATGAGACCGGCCAGAATGAGCATGGCCAGAATGAAAACCAGGAAAATGACTCGCCAGTTGAATTCGACTTCCAAAATGACCTCCAGGTGGCTGAATTTTGGACAATAAAAAAACGGACCCCTACCCCCTGCGCGTGCTGCGCACGGGGTAAAAGTCCGTTATGTCGTCCGCCCCAATTATACGGGACGGTTATTCAGTTGTCAATAGGGTTTTATGGCTGTTGGGGAACAATCTCCAGAAACGGGTTTTTCCAGCGCCACTGTTGAAGCTGGTCATCGCGCACAGCAATACCCAGATGCGGGGTGAATGGCGGGTTACGGAAGTCAGGGGTTTCGCTACCATCATGGGTATGGTAAATACTGTTTTCCCCAACAATCATTCCGACGATAGCTATATCAGACAAAAATCCTGCATCAGTTGGACCTAATCCAATGAAGCATTCTTGAGGATCGTAGTGGTTGGTCCATGGAATAGCACATCCGGCCGCAAGTACTGAACCAACCCCGTCACCCATTCCGAACGGAAGGGATTTCCTGTCTTGCAATAATGAGACGTTAGCTTGCGTACCGGCACAGGGGAGTATTACTCCATTCTTCATCGTCTTTGGAACGCAATCCAAAAAAGTCACACGCATTCCATGAGGATGCTCTTTGTAAAACTCATCTCCGTAGAACTCGTGCAGCACATAACCGAACACATCTCGATTGAGCACGATGTCCCATTGCTCGGACGCGTCCACAATCTCGTATCCCCAGCCGATGAATCGGTTGGCTCGCACGGGGAACGGGGTGTCCTGGGTCAGATGCACCACATCTTGCTTGGGCGGGAGATCGGGGTTGGCTGGCGTTGCCACCGCAGCTTTCGGTGTGGGCGTGGGCGGTGGCGTGGGAATGTCCTCCGCCATTGCCAGGGTCTCCACTGGACCGGAGACTTCCACCACGCCCGAGTAGATCCAGGCGGGTTTGCCGTGCAGCTCCACTTGCAGCCAGCCTTTGGGGCCGCGGGCCAGCACCGGCAGGCTCTGCCCCGCGCGCAGCACGCCCACCACGGGGAATGCGGTTCCGGGCCCGCGGCGGATGTTCACGTTTTTCCCCACGGCGCGCACCTGGGGCGCGGGCGTAGGAGTGACGGTCGGCGTGTTGGTTGGCTTTATCGTTGCGGTCACCGTTGGCGTGTCAGTTGGTTGGGGCGCGGGCGTTGATGTCGGCTCCGCCGTGGGAGTATTGGTTGATGTAGGCGTATTCGTAGCCTCGGGCGTTGCGGCATCCGGGGTTTCCGTTGCCACATCCACCGGCTTCGCCGTTACCGTGTCGGGCGTCAATGCCGGCGCGGCGCAGCTGGCCAGAATGAAAAGGAGGATAAAGGGGATGATTGTATTTTTCTTCATGTTCTGAGTCCAAACTGGTAAGATAACTGTGCAAGAAAACTCGCAAGATAACTTGGAAGCCAGGGCCAGGCCTTGAGTTCAAGTGCCTCTTCCCCCTGGCCTTGGGTAGTTTTCCTGGCCTTGGCTTCAAAAATGGCCTCGAAACGGGGGTGTTTTGACATGACGAAAACGAAGCCAAGGCCGCCCGTTAAGAGCAAAAAATCTCGCAAGATAAGTTCGGTTTTATCGGGCTTTTGCCCGAGGCCCGTCGGGGCCATGCCGGACATCCGCTCACCGGCTCAGCCAGTCTAACAGTCGGTGGAACCATTGCAAATGCCGATCCACCTCAGCCTGGAACAGGCGCTGGTTTTCCTGGCTAACGCTCATGTGGTCCAGCAAATCCTGTTGGACTTGTTGTATGTTCCAGTGTTGCTGTTGCATCTGCTGGTGTATCTGTTGCTGGTGCATGTGGTTATGGTGGTGATTAAACATGGCAATACTCCTTTGGGGTTCGTCGTCTGCGGTGGAGACGTGGTTGCGGAGGGGTCTTCTGCGATGCGCCCACCGGTCTGGTCAGGTAGGGGGCTTCGCCCCAGGCCCTGATGGGGCCGGTCGGGGCTTAAATGATTGCCTGAAAGCGCCTGTGCATTTCGGTCTGAATCTGGCCGTCGTTTAGAAGGCGCTTCGGGGCGCCATTGCTCATGTCTGAACGGGGGGACCGATCCGGGAAAACCCTTTGGCCTGCCGGGGCCTGGCGTCACGTCAGAAGTGACGATGCCTGCAGCCCACGTCATTTCTGACGATAGGGCCCGGACGGGGCCGGTGCTGCGGGGGAAGTGTCCTGCGGATGCCTCGCAGCCCCCGCTGCTCCGCATCCTTGGCCTTACTTCTTCCCCGCGGGCTCGCGGGGTTGGAGAAGCAGCTCTCCATCTGCGATGCGGCGAATGAGCGCCCGCCATGAGGGTTGACCTGCGTATTTGCCGGTCTTGGCCAGGCTATTCGTGGCCTGGGCCAGCTCTTCCAGGGCGAGCCAGGCGTCCACAGAGAGACCAACGCAGCGCATCTCTGTTTTGGAGCCGCCCTCCCAATCGATGGTGACGATCTGTATGTCACCGTCGATACGGGTCTCGATTATTGGCTCCCCGCCGTGCTGGCGAATGGCTTTCTCCGTGTTGGCGATACGATTCACCATGTTGGTGAGGACAACGGAGCTATTGGCGGTCAGGATGGGTTCATCGTTCTGAAAGAGAGTGTATTGGTAAGGTTCGCCGGTGGGAACAATCTTATAGGTTTTTCTCATGGTTCAAAAAAAACGCTCCCCGACCAGACGAAAATCGGGGAGCGCCAACAGAGGAGAGAAGTAGAGGAGCAAAAACCAGAATTAACAGAGGAGGTTGGGTTCGGTCGGGATTTCCGCCGTTGTTCCTGTCACACGCAGTTTAGCAGAATATATCTATTCTGTCAAGGGGTTTTCGTGTCATATTTTTGAAATTCACAGAATTTCCCTCCCCTTTCCTGCGATCAAGCTGATATTGTAGTTAATTTGCCATTTTATGTAAAACGCCATAACAACAAAATCATCCCTTTTGCCCCAAAAAATGAAAAGCCACCGCTTTGCGGTGGCCACCTTTCCAT
>CAZMDD010000005.1:0-41487 GCA_964565065.1 uncultured Caldilineales bacterium
TTCGCCGCCCGAACGCCTGCAAGCCACCATTCAGGAACATCAGCGTCAAATCAAGGACCTGGAGCGCAAAATCGATGCGTATCATTTATCCCATGGCTAACCCCTGCTGCGTATTTCGATGAATGGTGAAAACGATTCGGCGCTATTGCAACCACCGATGACACAGATTTCGCAGATTTTTTTGATGCTTTTCTTCCTTTTTTGGCCACGAAGGCCCGCAGGTGACGAAGAGGAGGTTTTTTCTTTCTTCGTCACCTGCGTGATTAATCAAAATGTGAATAGTTGTTACGAATAGTTACCATTTTAAATTCACATCATCACCGACTTACAAAATTGATTGCAAACGACTTGCACCCAAAAATCTCACAAGGACTTTACTATGAACGTCCCATTGGTTGATCTCAAAGCGCAGTACCAAACCATCAAACCTGAAATTGACGCAGCGATCCAGCGTATTGTCGATAACACCTCGTTCATCATGGGCAAGGAGGTTTCGCAGTTCGAGGAGGCTTTTGCCGAGTATTGCGGAGCCAAGTATGCCGTGGGGGTTTCCAGCGGCACAGGTGCGCTCTTTTTGGCGCTGCTGGCCCACGATGTTGGCCCGGGCGATGAAGTCATCACCACGCCTTTCACCTTTTTTGCCACGGGCGAGGCTATTTCGCAGGTGGGGGCCCGCCCCATCTTTGTGGATATCGATCCTGTCACCTATAATATCAATCCTGCACTCATCGAGGCTGCTATCACCCCCCGCACCAAGGCGATTATGCCGGTGCATCTTTATGGTCAACCCGCAGACATGGCGCCCATCAATGCCATTGCCCGAAAGCATAATCTCGTCGTCATCGAGGATGCAGCGCAGGCTCATGGCAGTCTGTATCAGGGACAGCGAGCGGGCGTATTGGGCGATTCAGCCTGCTTCTCCTTTTATCCCAGCAAGAATTTGGGCTGTTATGGCGATGGCGGGGCAGTGGTGACCAATGACCCCGAGGTGGCGCAGCGGGTGTCCAAGTTGCGCAATCATGGACGCATGACCAAGTATGAGCATGACCAATTGGGTTACGGCCACCGTCTGGATGCCATGCAGGCCGCGATTTTAGGTGTAAAACTGCCTTATCTGGATAGCTGGAATGCCGGGCGGCGGGAGCGGGCCGCACGTTATGCCACCTTGCTGGCAGATTTGCCCGTTGTCACGCCCCAACATCTTGCCGAAACCGAGCCGGTGTACCATTGCTACACCATTCGGCTGGATGCCCGCTACGATCGGGATGCTGTGGTCAAGCACTTGAATCAGGCCAATGTCGGCGTGGGTGTGCATTATCCCATCCCCTTGCATCTGCAACCGGCCTATCGTTCGCTGGGCCTGGAGCCAGGCAGCTATCCCGTTTCGGAAGAGGCCTCGCATCATGTCTTTTCCTTGCCCATCTACGCCGAACTCAGCGACGAGATGATGGATTATGTGGTGGCGACGCTGCGCGAGGCGTTGTAAAGGCTGCTGCCCAGATGGTCTCTTGACCTATTTTGCGACTTTGTGAGAAATTATTTTCAGCTCGGTGGTCTAAAAGCTCACAGGCAAAGTGCATGCCCGCTATTCATGCTTTGCCTCCTCACTTGGCAATCAGCTCGATATCTGCGGCCTGGCTACGATAATTGTGTCCGCTGGCATAAATTTTCAGGCTGGTGACCCGGGCCGGACGTGGAAAGGTGTCGCTTTGCATAAAGTCGGGAGATTCATAGGCGAACCACACCAATGCCGGAATCTTCTCACCATCACGCAGGGGCCAGTTTTTTTCCGGGTCCTGAATATAAAATCCATGGGTCCAGAATTGCGGTGCGCCACTAACATCGATGAAGTCAATGCGCACCATGAGCGGAAATTCAGAAGATTGAATGCCGCCACCAGGCAAACTTTGATGAATCAAACGGGCGTCCATGCGAAAAATAAGGCTTTCGGCATCCAGCACATCGGTATCAATTTGCTGGATGATGGCAGTTTCGCTGTGCAATTTGGCATCCTCGCCCTGACTATCCCGCTGAAAATAAGCAGCCCTGCGCCCGCCAATGCTCACCACATCCACTGTACCAAAGGTCACATGGCTCAAATCTCGGGCATCGACGCTGCTGTCCATTTGCCAGGCATTCGTCAGGGGCTGGCTAAAATCACCATTTTTAACGAGATTTTTATCCGCTGCTTGCGGGGCCTCGGGGGGCTGCCCCAGGACGATGCGGGTGCGGCGTCCCTTGCTTAGCACCACCACCCGATTTTTTGCCTCGACAGTGACTTCGCCGCTGCGGGTAGTGACTTCGGTGTTTTCGTTGCTAACGGCAATGGCTGCGCTGCCATCGTGAATGCGAATGCTGCCTTGCGGTGTTAGCACGATGACCTCCATGGCCCGCTGTCCGGCATAACCTGTGGTCACTCGGGCCCGCCCCGACAATAGTTTGATGACAACTTTTCGGGCGCTTTTGCTGCGCTGAAAACGTGGGCGTCGGGCGCTGACCAGCTCGATTTCGCTGTTGGTGCGCAATTGCACCGATGCCAAGCTATCAGCAGCCTCGGGTGAATCAAACAGGATGAGATTGGCCCGAGAATTTTGGTCGGTGCGTACTCGATCCTTCTCTCGAATTTCGTTGGTGTTCAGTACCGCCAGCGGCTCATTATTTTTGGCTTGTAGCACCAAAGTCGTGCCCACCACCGCCTCGACGCGGGCGGTCATGGGGCGCGTGGCATGATGCACATACCACCGCACTCCCAAGGGGCCACCTGTGATCAAAAGCAAAAAGATGGCAAACGCCAACCACAAAATCACCCAGGCCTGTCGCCCGACATGCTCATAGGTTGATGTAGATGAAGTGGAAGTGGGAGCCATAACGTGTTCAACCAATACGGAATCTCGTAAACTCGTTGGTTGCTGGGCCCCATTGTACATCGACTTGCTGCACATAGGCCAGTGTTGGCCCCTGGTGCAAATGCCGCAAAAGCTGCTGCAACGCAATTTCCGGGCCCTGAGCTATTACATGCACATGAGGCTGCGGCGTGTATTTATTGCGGGCAAACCCCACCAGCCCCAACGACAACGCGCGGTCTCGCACAAAATTGCGAAAACCAACACCCTGCACGCGGCCGTAAATGCGGGCCTCAAGACGGCGGAGAGCTTCGTTCATGCTTCTGCGGCCTCTTCGTAGGCGGCTCGGGCCCGTTTCAACCAGATGCGGGCATCCTTATCCCGCGGATTTGCCCGAATGGCAGCCTCGAACCAATGAATGGCTTGCTCCCAATCTTTGCGTTCGGCGTGAATGAGCGCCACGTTGTAATGGGCACTTTCTGCCACCGGATTCAGCTCGATGGCCCGCAAATAAGCCTCGATGGCTCGATCTTGCCGCTGTCGGGTCGAAAGTGGCAACCTTCCCAAAATTGCAGCAGCAAAATTCAGCCACAGCTTGGCATTTTCAGGATGCTTCTTCACGGCATTCTCTAGCAACTTCTCCGCTTTATCCCACTGGCCCGAAAGAATCATGCCAGCGCTCAGCGTAACAAGAATATCGGCATCATCAGGATAAAGCGCATTGGCCTCGCGCAAAATGGTGATTGCTTCGCCAAGGCGCCCGGCATTCAGCAATCGCACGCCCTCGCTTAGTAATTGATAGGCCCGTTGGCGGGCTGTTGGTTTAGGCTGTTGTGTCATGGTTATCGCAAAAAGAAAAGCAGGATTGGAAGTGTAATCAAACTAGCCAGCGTGGTCATTAGCACCGCACCCGCCGTAAAATCGGGCGCAGCATCAAACTCGTTACTGATGACAATAGTGTTCACAGCGGATGGCATGGAGGCTTGCAGAATACCCACCGAAAATGCGGGCCCGGTTAATCCAGTCAGCATGGCCAAAACCAATGCCAGCAACGGACTCGCCAGCATGCGTAAAGTAGTCAGCCGCAAAACAGGCTTCAAGTTCAGGCGCACATCAGTCTTGGCCAAAGACATGCCCAACACCAGCAGAAAAACCGGAATCGCCGCTTTGCCAGCCATGTCCAACATGTCCAGCATAGACCCGGAGGGGGCAATATGCGTCAGGCGACTAAACAGGCTCAGACTAATAGCCAGAATGATAGGCTGCCTGATGGTGCGTTGCAACGCGGTCAAGCTATCGGATTGCCCGTTGATCGCCAGGTAAATGCTGGTGGCCCCGCCGATAACGGTATTGAACATAAAAAAGAGCAAGGCATAAGCAAAGCCCACAGCTCCAAAGGCAAAAAGATTCAGAGGCAAGCCATAATTGCCATTGTTTAGCTGGATGTTGGTAAAGATGAAGGCGCTGGCCAGGCCACCCTCATAGCCCGCTCTGCGAGCCAGACCGTAGGCTGCCAGCCCCATGAGCAGCATGTTCAGCGCTGCAAACAGAATGATGCGCCCGGCAATGCTGGTATCAATATCCATGCCCAGAATCGATGTATAAACCAGGCAGGGAGAAAGGACGAAGTAAACGATGCGATTGATATTCTTGGGCTCGACACCCACTTTACGCTGCAACCAGAAGCCAGCGCCCGCCATAAGCACGATGGGGGCCAGCACCTGGAGCAAAATATCGGCCAGAGCCTGCAACGAATGCCATGCCATCAGTGACGATAACCCTCATCATCAAGCAAATGACGCAGCTCCTCATTCAGCGGATCTTCGTAAAAATCTCCCCACATGGTTGTTGTATCCAAATCATCCTCATCCTCTTCTGTCTCAGGCTCAATGCCCAGAACCGAGTGAATCAGGCCAGAAAGATTTCCAATTCCAGAATAAAGGTACTCCAGCGCCATTTCGGCAACCTCAGCTTCCGCTTCGTCGTCAGATTCTAGTGTAAGTTGCAGCGCTTGCTTTGCTTTATCGCCACCGATTTGCCCCAAGGCCTCCAGGATGGCAAAACGGACTTCGCTATCCTTCTCGACATCCAGCATGGAAATGAGCGTATCCAGTAGGCTTTTGGCTTCCAGATTCCCCAGCGCCCGCGCGGCTTCCATGCGCAAAGCGGGGTTTTCTTCGCCCAGCGCCTTTTGCAGATAGGGAAGCCATGCCTGGTCGATATGTTGCCCCATGGCAAACAGGGCACTGATGCGCATCAGCTCCGATTCATCGAACACAGCATTTTCGATGAGGCGCTTTACACCGGGACGGCTGGAATAGGACAAACCCTCCAGCGCCCGCCGCCGCACTTCGACATGCTCACGTTCTTCGTGGAAGGTTTGCCAAAGCGCTTCCACCATTTCATCGGTATGCGTTCCTGTAATTTCGTCCAGCTCAGCCATGAAGATGAGTCGGCCCAGCGTCATGGCCGCTGCGGCGCGCACATCTTTATCGGCATCTTCGTGCAGCATCTGCATAAAACGAGGTAGATGACGCAAACCAGCCTCTTCCCACAAGCCATCGACGGCAAGGCGCCGAATGCGTGGATCGTTGTCGTCCAGTAACCAATCGAAAATTTTGGTAAAGGATTGGGTGGCGTCATCCTCGGCTATGGCAGCCATTGCGCGGGCCAATTCATGCCGACGTTGGCCCGAATAATGCTGCCACGCCTCCTGGAATTGCCCCAACTCCGACGCCGACAGATCGGAAAGATTTTTCAGCAATACAAAACTGAGCGGGGTGGTATCATCACCTAATTGGTTGAGCGTTTTCTGAAGTTTTTTTTGCATGATAGTGAAAGTTGAGGTAACGACTAACGTATCCGACTTTAATCACCACAAAGACACTAAGAACACCAAGCATTTCAAAACTTTTTCTTTCTTTGTGGCTTCGTGTCTTAGTGGTTTCTAGCCGGGCGACCTTAGTCGTAACAAGTTGAGTCTTGGCGGCCTAATCGCTGACCATACTCGCAGCCCATTAGTTCCAGTAAAATGTCCGTTTCTCGCTGGGGCGCGAGATGGGAATGAGCTGGAGGGAATCACCGCTGCCTGTGACCATAGCCGCCTGGATGTACCAGACATAGCCACGCCCGAATTGCTGCGGCGCTTGCCCGAACAACCAACCAGGAACCCGGAATTGCCTTACATCGCCCACGGGCTCAGCCATGCGCCATTCCACTTGGCCCGGGCCGGTTATCACGCCAATATGCACCACGTATTGGGCCCCGGCAGGTAGGCCCATGGGCAAAGGCTGCCAGATGAAGATAATCTCAGCATCGGGCCCGCTGGCTGATGAATTATTGCCCGGATCGATGATGACCGGTGCGGGCAGGGTGATGCTGGGGGTGGCGGTGGCTGTGGGTTTGGGTGTTTTGGTGGGGCGTCGCGGTGTAGCCGTGGGAGGCACATAATTTTCGGGCGGTATTTTTAGCTTCTGCCCCACGCGGATGGTGGTGGGGTCTTTGATATTGTTGTAGGCAGAGAGGGCAGCAATGGTGCGATGCACCTTTTGGGCGATGCCGCTCAGGGTGTCGCCAGCCTGCACCGTGTAAACATTTGATTGCGGTTTGGCGGTGGGTGTCGGCGTGGCAGTGGGTGTACTGGTCTCAGTAGCTGTAGCGGTAGCGGTGGCGGTGGCGGTGGCTGTAACGGCACGAGTAGCAGGCACTTCAGGCGTAGCAGTATCCCGGGGGGTGGAAGTGCTGGTGGGGGGTGGGGTGGTCTCGGGTAACGTCGTGGGGATGGGTGTGGGGGGGACGGCTGTGGGTTGGGGCAAGACCGTGGCTGTGGCGGTGGCGGTGGCAGGCACGCTGGTGGGGTTTGGCACCAGTGCCGGGGTGGCCGCGGTAGCCACATCCCCCACCTGTGCTGCGGGCGTGATGCGCGGCGGCAGCAGATGCGCCAGTCCTCGGCCTGCTCGCAGCAATTGTTGTCCTCCATGCCCGAACAGCAGCCAAATTCCCAGCAAAAGCACCAGGCTCAGAAGCACCACCATTTTATCGGCACGCCAGGGCTTAAGCTCGCGGCCACAGTGCGGGCAAAGTGTCAGGCCCGCGTCGGCCCGATGCAGGCAGTGACTACATCGCACATGGCGGGCGGTTCGGGGTGTGGGCGCACCGCAGGTAGGGCAAATAACGTGGCCTTCGGGAATATCTGAGCTACAGCGAGAGCATTGTTTGGCCATAAGGAGGAGGATGGGAATGTTTTTGCATGAACGACACGAGAAACTGGATGAAAACCTGGCTGGTTACTTTCGCGCTTTATTATACCTGATGTGTCAACCAAGGTTAAAGCCCGACTAGTGCTTATATTTGACTGATGGTCACAGTTCACCACTTGTCAGAGAGAACCTCCAAGGTCACAAAGGCACAAAGACACTAAGAACACCAAGCATTTCAAACCATTTTCTTTCTTTACCCAATGTGCAACTTTTTATGACGCATCAACGGGCTTATCAAGCATCTTCTGCTTAAGTAGCTGCGCATTTGAAACTTGAAAAAAGTGCCTGTGCATGCAGACGAACATGGACGAAAACAGCATCTACCTTCGTCTGTTTGCGGAACAGTAGATTAATGCATTAGCGCCCGCTTTTTAGAATGGAAAAGTCACACATCAGGTGGAAAGAACTGTTTTGGCTTCCGACCCCGCCGCGGCTGATTACTGCTTACAACGCCTCCGTCGAAACCTCCAACCAGGCCCGGCCCCAATCATCTTTGCGCCACACGCCCGCCAGTGTTACCGGCTGCCACAGACGCGGCAGGGGCACAGAGGCATCCGCAGGAATGGCCAGCACATAGGTTTGTTCATCACCAAAATAAAAACCCTCTCCTCCGGTCCAGCCGGGCATGCGTACGCCCGCAACGCGCATCATGCGCCCGGGTTGGTCCATGACCTGTGTCAAGGTGTGCACTCCGGCGCGGGGCTGCATCAGTGCCAGGGGATGCTGGCTCATGGGAAATCCCAAAACCTGCTGTTCCCAAGCCAGACGCTGTTGTCCACTCTCCGGCTGAATTGCTTCTCCGGCAAAATCAAAGGCCAATTGCAGCGCACCTCGCCGGGCTCCAGGCAATTGCGCCAACAAAGCGCTGCGACTGGCTCCCAAACCATCCAGCGCGCCACACTGAATCAGATGCTCGATTTCACGATGTTGCAAGGGCACGCGTGCCAGTAAATCCCCCAACGAATGAAAAGGCCGCGCAGCAACAATGGTCGCTATTGCCGATGAGCGTAAATCTCGCACGTTCGCCAGGCCCATCCATAACACCGGCTGACGCTGCCGAAAGGCCAGGGCAAAACGGCGCTGACTATGATTGACATGCGGTGGACGCACCTCGATGCCCAAACGTCTTGCTTCGGCCATGTAGATGGCGGGATGATGAAAGCCGCCCCGCTCGCCCAGCCGTGCAGCCATGTATGCCGCGGGCCAGTGCGCCTTGATGTAGGCCGAGCGATAGCTGACATCGGCATAAGCGGTGGCATGGCCCTGATTGAAGCCGTAGCCAGCAAAAGCTTTGACCTGCTCCCACAAACGCCGCGCCTGCTGCTGTGTCAGCCCCGATTGCTGCTGGCAGCCGCTAATAAAAGCCTGCTGCAAAGCATCCATCTCTCGGGGCTTGAATTTGCTCATGCCCCGCCGCAATTGATTGGCCTCTTGCCAGCTCAGGCCTGCCACCTCGGTAGCCACTCGCAAAATCTGCTCTTGATAGATGAGAACGCCCTTGGTATTTTTGAGTATGGGCTCCAGCGCAGGATGCAGATAGCGCACCCGCTCTTGTCCCCGATAACGACGCACAAAGGTGGCAGCCATGCCTCCCATGGCCGGGCCCGGCTTGAACAACGCATTGGCAATGGCTAAATCGGCCACGCTCTTGGCCCGCAATTTGCGCAATGTACGTTGCGCACCACTGGATTCGCACTGGAATACGCCCACGGTTTCGCCCCGACTCAGGATGCCCGCGGTGGCCTTGTCGTGGGCAGGAATCTCCTCCAATTGGAACCCGGGCGCATAAAAACGGCGTACCCACTGCACCGCAGCATCCAACACCGAAAGCGCTCGCACGCCCAGCAAATCCAGCTTGGTCAGGCCAATAATCTCGGCGTCACGATGATCGTATTGCAGAATCAGTAGTCCCTTGGCTGACCATTGCACGGGTGCGTAATCGGTCATGGGGCCAGGCGTAATCACCGTACCGCCCGGATGCACACTCAGGTGATGCGGCTGTTTCAGGATGTCTTGCGCCCGCTGCAACACTGCCCGCGCCCGCTGTACGCCCGCCAGTCCGCCAAAATCCTGCGGCGACAGTGCCTGGGCCACCTGCGCCAATGTTTTGCCGCGGCTGCGATCTCCGGGATGACGGCTGCGGGGCACATACTTCATCAACGCGGCCAGCTCTGTCTCGGGCAACTCCATGGCCTTGGCTGTCTCTCGCACCGCCGAGCGGGGCTGCATCTGGCTGATGGTACACACCAGCGCCACCCGGTCTTCGCCGTAGCGCTGCCGCACATAGGCCAGCACCTCATCGCGGCGTCGGCTGCCAAAATCCAGGTCGATATCGGGCGGGTCTTGCCGGGCAGGATTCAAAAATCGTTCGAATAGCAGTTCGTGCGCCACCGGGTCTACGGTGGTGATGCCAATCACATAGGCCACCATCGAGTTGGCCACGCTGCCGCGGGTGCTCACGGGAATCTGTTGCGCCCGGGCAAAGCGCACGATGTCAGCTACAATTAAAAAGAGGGGCGCAAATCCGTGGCGGGCAATCGCGGCCAGCTCTTTTTCCAGGCGTTGGTGGATGGTGGCAGCCGCGTCGCTCCCGTAACGTTCTTTCATCCCCGCCCGGGCAGCGGTGGCCAATAATTGCTGCGTGGTTGCCTCTCGCTCTGAGACCACAAGCTGCTGGCCGTCGTCGGTGATGATGGCGGGCCAGATGGGGCGGCCATCAGGCAGCGCAGGGGTGCAGCGGGCCACCAGCTCATCGCTGGCTGCCAATGCCTGGGGCCAGCGTGCGTATCGTTCCGCCATCTCCGATAAATTCAGCCAATGCAGTGTCACCTGATCATCACCCTGATGCGGCAGGGCCTGGGGGGACACTTGCGCCAAGGGTTTGTTGCGGGCAATGGCTGCCAGCAAATGCAGGCGCTCTCTATGCGCCCGTTCCAGGGTATAAATGGGCTGTACAGCCACCGCGGGCACGCCAAAGCGCCGGCTCAGGGTCAGCAGTGCTGCCACCGCAGCATCATCTTCGGGTGTGTGCCATTCCAGCGCCAGATAGCTGTTTTCATCAAAAATGCCTGCCAGTCGGGCCAGCCACCGGGCCGCGTGCCGCTCTTGGCCCTGTTGCAGCCAGCGCCCCAGCCAACTTCGCCGCCCGCCAAAAATCGCCAGCACTCCCGCCCGATGCTCAGCCAGCACATCCACCGGAAGCCCTCGCTGCAACCGCTGCTCCCGGTCAGGATGTCCTTGCAGCCAGGAACTCAGCCGCGAAAGGCTGCGGTAACCGCGGGCATCCTGCGCCAAAAGGATCATCTGGCCCGGGCCAAAGGCCTGGGCCGACGCAAATTTCGAGGGCGGTGCCAACGTTACGCACATCCCCAGTACCGGCTGCACCTCTGCTGCGATGCAGGCCCGGGTAAAGCGTACAGCGCCATAAAGTGCGTTGGTATCGGTTAGCGCCAAATGAGAGAAACCATCGGCAGCCGCGCGTTGCGCCAGCGCGGTCACTGCGGGTGTGGCGCCCAACAACGAGAAATGGGAATGAACATGTAAATGTGTGGGCATAGACGAAGTTGGCATTTAGCGGTTCACGGTTCAAGGTTTGGAGGTTGGGCGCCCGGCGCGGGCGAGGGTTGCGGGCGCACACGGGCGCATGATGCGCGGGCGGGGCGGGCGCCATCATTCAACACGTCGCCAAAGGATGCGTTCGCGGCCCGAACGTTGCTCCAATGTATCGGCTACGCCCAGGCCCATGCGCAGCGCAAAACGCAGCGCAGCCCGACGGTAGAATGCACGGTCCCGTTTTTTGCGGGCAGGCGTTACATGGCCATTTTCCAGGGCTGTACGCAGCGCCTCGGGCGAATATCCGGCAAAGGTCGTGCGGGCCACACCAATATCCTCTAACATATGCGCGTCCGAATTGCCAATGCCGGGCAGACCCAGCTCCCAGCGCAGCTTTTCGGCCCGACGATTGCCCAGCGATGTCACCAACGAGCCATTGAAAACCTCCAGGCCGGCCAGTAGCCCCGGATGTTCCGCCTGGATGCGACGCAGACGGCGGGCCCCGACACTCTTGGCCAGTACATCAAAGGGATGCGGAGCGAAAGGCAGTCCTCCCAAGGCCCGAACCTGCTGCGCAGTGGCCACATAACTTTGCCCCGGAGCCACCTTCTCAGTGATGAACAGCGCCAGCAAATCCCCCTCGGCAGTGCAAATTTCGCAGCCTGGAACCACATCTATCCGAAAATCAGGAGCCATCGCCAGCGCTTGCAACGCCCCTTCGATACAATCGTGGTCGGTAATCGCAATCACATCCAAATCGGTATGCGCAGAGGCATGATACAAAATCGCCTCCACCGTAGCAACGCCATCGCTAAAAGTTGAATGAATGTGCAAGTCTGCAAGACCCATAAAAAGTAGCCATCCGCAAAAATAATGAGAAGGAGTTATTGAAGAACCTTGCTTCATCTGTTATGATAGGTGCAATCGAGACAATTGTCCAAATGCAAGACCACAAAGTTATGCTTCGTTACTTTTGGAAATTTGCGGCAGCAGCGCTGGCATTTTTGCTTTTGATGTCGCCGCAAATCGCGCGCGCCGGGGGCCCGCCGCTGCCCCCCAGCATCTTTCAGCCCCCGGTTGTGCCCACAGCCCAGCCACTGCCCACCAGCACCCCGACCATCCCCAAGATAACCAGGCCGCCAGCGAGCGACTCTGCGCCCAGCAATGGCGAAAAACTCTTTTTGCCCCTGCTGGCCCTGCCTCCTGTGCAGATAGCCGCGCAAACTGAACCGGCCACCAATCCCATGGTGGATAGTTTTGTGTATCAGGTGCGCCCGGGCGATACCCTGACCAGCCTGGCAATGGAATTTGGACGCGACACCAAAACCATGCACTGCGTGCGCACTCGGGCGGGGGATGAAGTGAGCGCTTTGCTCCCCGGACAGCAGATTGTCATCCCCGCGCTCAGCGACTTGTGCCACCGAGTCAAGAAAGGGCAGACCGTGGCCTTTGTGGCCGATTGGTATGGTATCGCACCAGATGACCTGCTGGCCGTGCCCGCCAATCATTTGGATGCCGATACCCTGCTGCGCCCGGGCCAAACCTTGCTCATCCCCAACGCACGTAGCCGCTACCAGCAGCCCGATGAGCTGAATTTGCCCCATCCTTCGCAAACTGGCTGGCGCTACGGCGATGGTAAGTTTATCTGGCCCTTGCCACAAGACAGCTTTTGGATTAGCCAACGCTTCAAGCATGGCAAACACATGGCTACCGACATGGCCGCCCCATTGGGAACCCCGGTCTACGCCATCGATACTGGAACTATCATCAAAGCGGGCTGGAGCGATATTGGCTACGGCTATCGTGTCATCATCGATCATGGTATCGACTACGTGAGTTTGTATGCCCATCTGAGCCGCTACGTGGTGCAGCCGGGCGACATCGTGCAAAAAGGGGACATCATCGGTTATGTGGGCTCTACTGGCAATTCCACGGGCCCGCACCTGCATCTCGAAATCCGCGACTACGGCTATCTCATCGACCCCTTGCTGGTTTTGCCCTCAAAATGAGCCGAAAGCATACTTTGTCCCAGATACTGTTGTCGAAAAGGGGGCGCACCAGGCTAATTGGGGGGCTGCTTGGAGTTGGGGCATGGCTGACTACTCTGACGCTGCGACCATGGCAGGCCCGAGCCACCACCTTTTCGTCACCCACGCCCGCTCCGGTCTCTGCTGTCATCAATCAACCATACGTCACCTTTCAAACCCCCAAGGCTGCACGACACTTTTTGCAAATAGGTGACAACGTTCCCATTTGGTTGGTCATTGTGGTTTTGGTGCTATTGTTGGGAACACTTATTTTTTCTCTCTCATCCCTGAATCTCAGGCGGTAATCGATGCGGCGTCGGTTGAGGCAACAGCCCCTTTGGGCTCTGGGCATCGTGGCAGTCATCCTCACGTTGGGGTTGACCAGCTTGGCCGCGCCCCGGGCCAGCGGCTCCTGGCTGGAGTCAGCGCCTCCTACGCCCACCGACACACCCCTTCCTACCAACACACCGTTACCCACAAATACCCCCGCGCCCACACCTACGCCGCTGCCAACACCTACGCTTTTGCCCACGCAGCCGCCCGAAAAACCTGCGCCTCCTCCCACTGTGCCCACTGTGCCCACGGCCACATCAGCTCCGGCAACAGCGCTGCCTACAGTTACGCCCTGGCCTACAGCCACACCGGTGCCTCCGCTGGCCCCGGCGCAGCTCACCCCGCCAGCGCTCATCTCGCCCACCCCGCCCATCCCGCCCGCTACGCAGATGATAACTGCCACTGCCAGCATGGGCACCACCAACAGCAGCCAAAATCTGGTAAAGCTCATCGATACCTTTGTGCGTTATAGCCTTTATTTTCTGTTGGGCTTAGGCATCATCTTTTTTATAGGGCTGATTGTCTTCCTGGTGGCCCTTTATCGCCGCTCGCAAGATTTCAATTCGGACGCGTAAGTAGCGCCACCCGCTGCTCCCCATGCTCGCTACTCGTTCTTCCTCATTGGCCCGAGCCAGCTTGCTGGTCACGCTGTTGGCTGCCTGGGCCTGGCGCTTGAGCGGGCTCACCGCCCAATCATTGTGGCGCGATGAAGTGGACAGCCTGCGGTTTGCCACCCGTCCACTGCCGCAAGTGCTGGCGGCTTTTACCCGCCCGGGCGAAAATGGGCCGCTCTTTTATTTGCTACTGCGCCCCTGGCTGAGTATGGCCGGGCATAGCGAAGTGGCTTTGCGTTTTCCGGCGGCTTGGTTGGGCCTGCTGAGCATCCTTTTGGTGGCCATTTGGGGCAAAAAATTGTGGGGCCCCTGGGGTGGGATGCTGGCTGCGCTGCTGATGGCGGTGAATCCTTACCATCTTTGGTACAGCCAGGAGGCCCGCATGTACACGATGATCATGGTTTGGGTGTTGCTGGCCTTGTGGTTTTGGGTGCAGGCACTTGAAGAAGGAGGCCTCGGGCGCTGGGGAATGTGGTATCTTTTCATCAGCCTGAGTTTTTACACCCACGTGCTGGCCGTGCTGCTTTTGCCAGTCTTGGGCCTGTGGCTGCTGCTGGTTCCCCGCTGGCGACAACGCTGGCGCGCGGCCTTGGGTGCGCTGGCTGCGCTCATCTTGCCCTATTTGCCCCTGATTGGCTGGCAATGGGCGTTGCTGACCCATGCCGATTTTAGCACCGGGCACACATTCATCCCTCTGGGGCAACTTTTGCGCACCCTTTTTGTGGTGCAGATTCAGGGCATTCTGGCTGCTCCGGCTTGGTTCTTTGCCCTGCCCATCTTCTTGCTGCTGGCTGCTGGCTTGTTGCCGTATGACCAGGATGTTTGGTCAGGGAACAAGGTGCCCACCGGGCCGCTTTTGCTGATGGGGTGGCTGCTGCCTGCACTGTTGCTTTATCTCATCACCCTCATCACGCCGCTGTTTACCGACCGCTATTTGATTTGGGTGCTGCCTGCATTGGTGCTACTGCTGGTCTGGGGTGCGCTCAAGGTGGCCCGACAAAATCATTTTTTGGCGCTGACACTCATCTTGATCTTGGCCGCGGGGCAGCTTTGGCAGGGTTGGCAGCAGATGACTCGACCTATCAAGCCTGAGTTGCGGGCCGCGGCTGCCTGGGTGAAGCCGCAGCGCCAGCCGCAGGAGCTCACCCTCTTCCTCATGCCCTACATCCAGCACACTTACCGCTACTACGATGCCGGTGAGTATCCCTGGGCCGGGGCCCCCTACGCCAATCGCCAACCAGATGCTGCGCAGATTCCGCAAAAGTTAGCGACTATGACCGCAGGCTACTCGGGCGTGTGGCTCATCCAAAGCGAGGCAGATTTTTACGACCAACAGGGCCTTATTCGGGCCTGGCTCGACCGACACGCCACCCTGAGCGATGACTTACACTTGGTGCGAGCTGATGTTTATCATTACATCTTTCCTGCGAGCAGTGCCAGTGAGTGAGGCTGCAAAGTTCTCACGCAGCTACCCGCCAGGAATCGGGGGTTTGCCCGCAATCCAGTTGCTAATGTCCATGAAAGTGACCACCACCATCAGGCCGATGAGGATGACAAAGCCAGCCATGTGAATGAAGGCCTCTTTTTCCGGGGGAATGCGACGGCGACTAATCCATTCGGTCAGGGCAAAAAGAATGCGTCCGCCATCCAGTGCAGGGATGGGCAGCAGGTTGAGAATGCCCAGATTGATGCTAAGGAAGGCGGTCAGGGTGAGTAAATCGCGCCAGCCCTGTTGCGCAACTTCGGCAGTGATGCGGCCAATGGCCACCAGCCCGCCCACGCCCCCTTCGGGCGCAGGCACATCGGGCGAGATGAGCCCGTGCAGCATTTGCGCCAGGCTTGCCACCATGAGTTTAATCATGTGCCAGGTTTGCTGCGTGCCACCTATCAAGGCTTTCAGGGGCCCGTAATGCACAATCTCGATGCCCGCATCATCCGTGTAGGGCTGAATTTGTATACCTGTGGCCCCCTGACCTGCCGGAATCTCTTCGGGCAGGCGCGGGCGCAGGGTAACGGTTATTTTTTTGTCGCCGCGGCGTACCACCATGCTGATTTTTTGCCCGGCGCTGGCTGTAATTTTGTCGATAACTGATTGCAAGCCGACCACTGCTTCGCCATCGATGGTAAGAATGACATCTTCGGGCTGCAAGCCTGCTTGCTGGGCGGGGCTGTCGGGCGCAATGGCCATAATTTGCACAGGTAAGGCTTCGGGGTCACCGGCCAGTGTGGGAATGCCGGCCATCATCAAAATGGCAAAAATGACCACCGCCGTGACCAAATTCATGAACGGGCCTGCCAGCATCACAATGATGCGTCGCCACGGTGCTACATTGGGCAGCGCATGGGGATCGTTGTCGTCGCCATCTTCGCCCGCCATGCGCACAAAGCCACCAAAGGGCAGCCAGTTCAGCGTATATTCAACGCCATCCCGCTCAAAGAGTTTGATCATGCGCGGTGGATAGCCAAAGCCGAATTCAAGCACCCGGACGCCCATCCAGCGGGCAGCCATAAAATGCCCCAGTTCGTGAATGAAAATAAGAAAGCCCAGTACCGGCACAACGGCAAACAGGGCTAAGGTCGATAGGTTAAGGTCAAACATTGAAAATTATGGGGTGTTGTGAAAAGAGGATGTTTTTAGTGATGATGATGTCCCGCGCTGTGGACATGCCCATGTGCGATTTCTTCGGGCGAGGCGGGGCGCACATCAACAATTTTGACATCGAAATGCAGCGTTTCGCCCGCCAGCGGGTGGTTGAAATCTACCACCACACCCTCGGGAGTGACCTCGATCACAAAAACTTCAAAGACCTGCTCAGTGGCGGTGTCACGCATTTCCAGTGCCATGCCAGGTTCGACCTGCATGTCGGGAGGAAAGGCTTCGGAGGGGATAATTTGTGTAGCGTTCTCTTGCCGCGGGCCATAGGCCTGCTCGGGCGGAACGACAACTTGCTTTTCATCACCTGCGCTCAGTCCTAAAAGTTCCTTTTCGAGACCGGGGATGAGATTATTGTGTCCGTGAAGATATTCCAGAGGTGCCAGGCCCTCGGAGGAATCGATTAAATGACCATTGCTATCTTTGAGTGTGTAGTCAATAGCGACCACAGCGTCCTGTTGGACGGTGTATTGAGAATTGCTCATGGGGTTAGAAATCCTTTCGTAAGAAGTGAAACTGTGTTCAATTGAGATTGCCGCATGGTGTGAGACCGCCGGAATTTCAAGTCCGCCTGTAACCCGTCACGCAGTGAGGCTACTATACCCTACATTTTAGCTTTTAACAAACTCCCACGTTTACGGTGGATGATTGTATAATGAATGTCGCTATACCGATTTTGAGTAACGACTAACGTACCCGACTTCAATCACCACAACGGCACAAAGACACGAAGAACAGCAAGCATTTCAAAACTTTTTCTTTCTTTGTGCCTTTGTGACTTCGTGTCTTAGTGGTTTCTAGTCCGGCTACTTTAGTGTAACGATTTTGATTAAAATGCGGATTTTGACGAAACCGGCCATGCTGCCAGACCCTTACTGTCCCCTTGTGGGTACTCAGCGCTAAATGCTGTATAGCTCAACCAAAGCTATGAGTTTGCTGACTGCCCAAAATCTTGCTATTGCTTTTGGCCCGCTGGATGTTTTCCAGGGGGTTGATTGTGTTGTTTCTCGTGGCGATCGTATTGGATTGGTAGGGCCCAATGGTGAGGGTAAAACTACCTTGCTGCGCATTCTTTCGGGCGATATGATGCCGATGACTGGGCGGGTGCATCGCAGTCGCGGCCTGAGCATCGGTTATCTGCCGCAGATTCCACCAGCGCCTGGGCGCAAAACATTGTGGGACGACATGTTGGAGGTTTTCGATGACCTGTTGGCCGAAGGGGAACGTCTGGCCGAGCTGGAGGAACAGATGGCGCATCCTGACCGGGCCATTGCCGAGGCTGCGCTGGAGGCCTATGCCCGCCGTCAACATCTTTTCGAGGCCCGCGGCGGCTACGATTATCCTACCCGCATCAAGCAAACCCTGAGCGGATTGGGATTTGGGCCCGAGACCTTTGATCAGCCGGTGACGCAACTCAGCGGTGGCCAGCGTACCCGCGCGCTGCTGGCTAAAATCTTGTTGCAAAAGCCCGATTTGTTGCTGCTGGATGAGCCCACCAATCATCTTGATTTGGCGGCCATGGAGTGGTTGGAGAGTGTTCTGCTCAAGTGGGATGGGGCGCTGGTGGTGGTCTCACATGATCGCTACTTTTTGGATAAAGTGATGACTCGTATCTGGGAAATGATGTGGGGCACGATGACCTCGTACCGCGGCAATTACAGCGCATACATGACGCAGCGTCAGGCTGTTTTGGAGCGGATGCAAAAGGCGTATGAGGCGCAGCAGGCCTTTATTGCCAAAGAGACCGATTACATCCGGCGCAACATTGCCGGGCAAAATACCAGGCAGGCCCAGGGGCGTCGCACCCGTCTGGAGCGTTTGTTGCAGCGCCAACGTCTGACGCCCCCAAAAAAGCGGCAAACCATGCGCTTGCAGATGATTAGTCGCATCCGCAGCGGTGAGTTGGTGCTGGCCACGCAATCGTTGCGCATTGGTTATTATGCTCAGCCTCACGCGCCTGTGCGCAGGCAACGCTCGGGCGGCTATGTGTATGATGCGCCCGCGCCCGTCAGCGCCACCGATACACTCCTTTTCCAGGCTGAAGATATGCTGCTCAAGCGGGGCGAGCGGGTGGGATTGGTGGGCCCTAATGGTTCCGGCAAGACCACCTTCATCCGCACCCTGCTGGGACAGATTGCCCCTTTGGCGGGCAGTTTGCGAATCGGGGCCAGTGTGCGCATTGGCTACCTGGCTCAAGTTCAGGATGCCCTGGTTCCCGGCATGTCGGTGCTGGAGTCGTTGATGGCTGTAGATGCGAATCTGAAAGTAGCTGAGGCCCGCTCGTTTTTGGCCAGATTTCTCTTTTCGGGCGATGATGTGTTTCAGTCTGTGGCCACCCTGAGCGGCGGGCAACGTAGCCGTTTGGCGCTGGCCCGTCTCAGCCGCCAGGAAATTAATTTTCTGGTGTTGGACGAACCCACCAATCATCTGGATATTGAATCGCAGGAGGTGTTGGAGGCCATGCTGCGCGATTTTGACGGCACGGTGTTGCTGGTTTCTCACGATCGTTATCTCATCGACAGCGTTGCCACCCAGGTTTGGGCCATCGATGCTGGTACAAGGCAGCTTCGGGCCTATGGTGGCAATTATAGTGCGTACATTGCTGCCAAAGATGAAGAAAATACCAGTAAAAAATCGCTAACCGACACTCGGGCTGCGAATCGGCGTCATCGTGAGCAGGCCAAAGAGGCCCGGCGTCAGCGCAATCTGGCCAAAAAGCGTCAGCAGCAAGCGGATGCAGTGGAGGCACAAATTCATGCTCTGGAAGCGGAGCAAGCTCGCATCACTCGCCAGCTTGAGGCTGCGGGCCTGGCCCAAAATTTGGATGATCTGCAACGCTTGGGGCAGCGTTATCAGCAAATCGAGCATGAACTGGAGGCGCTGATGGAGACCTGGGCCGAGCTGGTGTGATGCAATGGCTATGATGGCGGCCCCAACCCTAAATTGTCGCCCGCGGTCTTCCGCCTCTATCAGCGGCTAAAGCCAGCCTGGAGGCTCATCGGGTGGGGGCGGAGGTGCAGTGCGATAACTGCGTCGCGGCGGTTGCGGCAAGGGTTCGGCATTTAGCCAACGCTGGGCAATGTCGGGCAAATGCTCCAGCGGAGCTTTGTATTGCGTGGCCGCGGGCAACGATTCCAGAAAAAGCCGCCCGTAGCGTTTGCTCACCAGCCGTTTATCCAGCAGCACAGCAATCCCCCGGTCATTGGATGAACGAATCAGTCGTCCGAATCCTTGCCGTAAATGCAGGATGGCCTCGGGCACAGAGAATTGGTAGAAGGGTGAATTAAAGGTCTCAGAGCGGGCCGAGATGATAGGATCATTGGGCACGGCAAAGGGCAATTTGGTGATAACCAGCGCACTCAGAGCCTCACCCTGCACATCTACCCCCTCCCAAAAACTACGCGTGCCCATGATGACCGCCCGCTCAGTCTGACGAAAGGCGGCCAAAATTTGCTGCCGGGAGCCCCCCCGCCCTTGCACAAATAGCGTAAATCCCGCCTCCTCCAAATAAGCGCGAATAGCGTCCGCTGTGCGCAAAAGTTGGGCATAGGAGGTGAAAAGTGCCATCAGACGCCCTTGTGTAGCCAGACTCAGGTGCAAAATGGTCGATTCCACCTTGCTCTGATAATCGGGCTTGTTGGGCTCGGGCATGTCGCTGGGTAAATAAACCAACGCGTTTTTCCGATAATCAAAAGGGCTTTCCAACGCCAGCTCATCGGCATCCACCGCGTTCAGCCGATGGCGGATGTAATCAAAACTGTTGGCGGTGCGCAATGTGGCCGAAGTGAGGATAACGGTATCCTTCTTGTTGAAAATATGCTCGCTGATGATGTTGCCCACGTGCAACGGCGCTTTGTTCAGGGTGAGGCTGCCATTGAATTTGGAGCGTCGTACCCAGTAAATAGCGTTGTCATCTGGCTCCAGTGTCATTTCGTGAATGATGGTGTTGGCAAGTTGCACCGAATCCAACACCGAGCTGAGCTGCATTTCCAGCTCTTCTCGTTCCTGAAGCTTGTAATTATTCAAATCTTTGATGAGGCTGTAAAGCTTGTTGAGTGTGCCAATGAATGCACTCATGGCAAAGCCCAGGTTATCCCACAAAATCTCAACATCCACCCACGCAGGCTGCACGCGTACACTTTTGGTGATGCGTAGCCGCAAATCATAGGTACTGGAATCGTATTGCCGCCCGAAATGCTGCATCAAAAAACGATCCAGCGCCTGGAAGTACTCCGCCATCTGGTAATCCAGCTCGGGGATGGTGCCGGCCAGGCTGCGGGTGAGGTCGGTGATGGTGGTCAATTTTTTATCGGGGAGACCGGCGTTACGTACTGCGGTGTTAATATCGGCCAGCAGGCCAATGGTTTGATTGCCACCCGCGGGAGCCAGTTCCCGCAGTTGCGAGATGAAGCCTTCGTGATCCAAACTATCGGTCAGGGCGTTGGTGGCCGCGTTTTCGAGATGATGCGCTTCATCCAGGATGAGATGCTGATACTCCGGCAAAACGCCCCCCTCGGTGGCAATGTCGGCCAGGAGCAGCGCATGATTCACGATGACGAGATGTGCTGCTTCGGCCTTGTTGCGCGCCTTGTAAAAGTAGCAAGGTTGCGCCGACTCCATACCACAGCGCCCGCTGGAGCAGGTGTGGGCATCCGAGCAGACGCGCTGCCACACCGCCCGCTCACGGGCATTGACCAGCGTCAATTCGCTGACATCGCCCGTTTGGGTGGTAGGCAACCACAGTAAAATACGGGCCAGCACGCTGACCTCCACCTCGGTGAGATCGGTTCGGGCCAGTAATTTTTGCAGGCGGCGGGGACAAAGATAATTGCTACGCCCCTTCATCACGGCGGTCTTGAACTCGAAAGGTAGAATGTGGTGCAAATCAGGCAAATCTTTGAGATAAAGCTGATCCTGCAAATTGATGGTGTTGCTGGAAATGACTACCCGCTGCCCGGTATTTCGGGCCCAAGCCAGCGCCGGAATCAGATAAGCTACTGATTTACCGGTGCCTGTGCCTGCCTCGATGAGCAAATGGCGGCTATGATTGAAGGCATCGGCCACCGCCTTGAGCATCGCCACCTGTGGTTGACGATATTCGTAATGTTGAAAATACGAGGCAAATGGCCCGCCCGGTTCCAGTAATGCAGCCAGCGCCGCCACATCCAAAGGCTGTGGATGCTCCACTGGCTCTAGCACTTGCTCCCGTTGGAACAGCGCCCCCTCATCCAGTGCGGTTTTTTGCACGCCCGACTTGCCCTTGCCCCAGGCCCGTGCCTGCGCCTGCATGACATCCTCGAAAACCATACCCAAGTGCCATGACGTGGGTTGCGCCATGCGGACAATTTGCTGAATGGTTTTGGGAGGCACTTGCAACAATCTATCACGCATTCGCAGGAAAATGTGCATGGTGGCCTCGGCATCATCATAGGCCCGATGCGCATTTTCCAGGCTCACGCCAAGCTGAGCAGCAATTCGCCCCAGCTTGTAACTGGGCAGCCCCGGCAGGGTGATGAGCGCCAGCTCGAAGGTGTCGAGCAGGGGATTGAAGTTGTAAAGATCATGGCTGCGCATGAATCCGATGTCGAAGTTGACATTGTGTCCGATAACGGGGTCATCCCCCACAAACCGCCGAAAGGCTGCGGCAAAATGCTCCAGTCGCGGGGCCGCGTCAGCCTCGGCCTGACTAATGCCGGTAAGCTGCTGGATGTTTTGGGGAATACGGCGGCCCGGATTGACCACCTGACTGAATTTTTCCAGGATTTCGCCATCTCGAAAACGCACTGCACCCAATTCGATGATGGTGTCATTGGCAGGATCAAGCCCTGTGGTTTCCAAGTCCAGGGCAACATAAGTTCGGGACATAATTTTTTGTTGTGGATAAGCGTTGAGCAACAGGCAAGCCTATGCCGTTTCTGCTGGCGTTGGCGGCCAGGGTTGCAGAGCCATTTTTTGGGGGAGGATGTAAGGGTTTTGTGTTGCTACGCCAGTATAGCACAGCGGGCGCCGCGCTGGCGATTGTGCGCAGCAAACTCAGGTGACTGCTGCGCAGCCGGTCAGTGGGCCAGTGGTCAGAGGTCAGAGGGCAGTGGGCAGTGGTAAACCGCCAGCTCCTCCGTCAAAAAACGTGTCCAGACGAGTCTGCGACTCGGCGGGTCGCCCGCGGGCCTAGGATTTCAGGTTCAAGGTTTGCTGGTTGAAGGTTGTGCCTGCCTGCGCACATCTCGGGCGCCCGGGCCTCACGCACCCGCGTGCCCGCCCGCCTGACGCCTAACCGCCCTTCGCCCGCGGCTGAAGCCACGGGCTACCGTTGCCAAGCCCCGCCGGGGCTGCCCCCTCCCCGGCCCTCCCCCGCCCGCTCATGCGTATTCGCTCGCAGGGGAGGGAGCCATCCGCGGGCAGCGTTTCGTAGTCAACCGCCAGCCCCTCCGTCAAAAAAAACGTGTCCAGACGAGTCTGCGACTCGGCGGGTTGACCGCCAGAACATCAGGTGGCTGCGTGCGCAGCCGGTCAGCGGGCCAGAGGTCAGTGGGTCAGTGAGCAGTGGTAAACCGCCAGCTCCTCCCACCGTGAGGCCCCAGCCGAAACGGGGGGAGGCCGGGAGGGGGGCAAAGACGCCCGCCCAACCTCCAAACCTTGAACCCCAAACCTTGAACCTTGAAAACCCCAAACCTTGAACTGTGAACCGTGAGGCTCAGCCGAAACGGGGGGGAAGGCGGTGGGCAAGGCGCCCGAAACAGCATCAGTTACAAAATCGTGATGGTGTTACCGGCAACAACGCGACCAACGGGCCAAAGTGGCATGTTTTGCGCCCGAGCCGCAAGCATTGCCCGCTCCGCATCCTCAGGAGCAAAGGCCATAAGCAACCCGCCCGAGGTTTCAGGCCCGAAACACAAAGTCTGCTCCCACTCCTCCATGCTCACGGCAAATTCGACGTGCGAGCCATAAAACAATTTGTTATCGAATGCCCCACCAGGAAAGGTCCAATCCTGAGCCAGGCGTCGGGCGCCCGCATACCAGGGCAAAGCGGTGTAATCAATCTCAAAGCCCACCCCCGATTGCTCTGCCATCTCCCAGCCATGCCCCAACAAGCTAAATCCGGTAACATCGGTCATCGCGTGCACATGATGGGCGCGGGCGAGATGACTGGCATCCCGGTTGAGCTGCAACATGCCCGCGGTGACTTCCTGAATCTCTGACTGCGATGATTTATCGCGCATCAAACCGGTGGTAACAACGCTGGTTCCCAGACGTTTGCTCAGCAATAGCACATCTCCTGGCTGTGCGCCCGATTTGCGGATAATTTTCTGCGGATGCACCACGCCCAACGCCACCAGTCCGAATTTAGGCTCATCATCCTGGATGGTGTGACCGCCAGCTACCGGAATGCCTGCTTCTCGGGCCTTGGACGCGCCACCGCGAATAATCTCGGCACTAACCGAAACAGGGAGTTTTTTAGGCAATGCCGCCACATTCAGAGCCAATAGCGGACGCGCGCCCATGGCATAGATGTCGCTGAGACTGTTGGCTGCGGCAATGGCGCCATAGTCAAAAGGATCATCTACAACAGGCGTGAAAAAGTCCAGGGTGACCACAACAGCAACATCATCCGAAACCTGGTAAATGGCGGCATCGTCGGCGATGTCCAGCCCTACCAGCAAGTTGTCGTAATGCTCACCCGCATATATTTCCTGAATTGGACGCAGAACCTGCGCCAGGGCCTCGGCGGCCAGTTTGCTGGCTCACCCGGCGCAGGAAGCCAAGCTGGTCAGTCGAATTTTCTCTTTGTCAGTCATCGATGAAGTGAGTGGTTGAAGGATGGATGGATGCGTGCAAATGATAGCAGAATTTGATGTACGGGCCAAAATCTGAAATGCTTGGGATGGCGCTATTTTGGAGCAGCCACAATGGCGGGAATGACACCATCGGCGACGCGGATGCGCAGAGCTCCACCAGGTGCGGCCTGCGCGGTAGACTGGATGACGTGGCCCGCATCATCCTGCACAATGGCATAGCCGCGCGCCAGCACCGCCGAGGGATTGAGCGCATCCAGGCGTTGGGCCAGGGTTTGCACGGCCAGCCGCCGGCTCTGCAAATGTTGCTGGATGCTGGCTGTGAGGCGCCGCGCCAAATCATCCATAAGCAAACGCTGCTGGTCGATGCGGTATTGCGGAGCGTGCTGCTGCAAAATAGCACGCAAACGCTGGAGCGCCATGCGCCGTTGTGTCAAATCCTGGCGCATGCGCCGGACAAGATGCTGGCCCGTGCCCGCCAGCAATCGCCGATATTCTGCCTGATCGGGCGTGACAGCCGCGGCTGCCGCCGAGGGGGTGGGAGCCCGCACATCAGCCACAAAATCAACGATGGTAAAATCGGTTTCATGCCCTACGCCCGAGACCACCGGCACAGGCGCTTCTGCTACCATGCGCGCCACCCCCTCATCATTGAAAGCCCACAAATCTTCGATAGAGCCGCCACCGCGGGCCAGGATGATAACCCCGATGTCGTCACGTTGGTAGAGTTGGTAGAGCGCTGTCAGGATGGCCGCGGGCGCATCCATCCCCTGCACCAGGCTGGGAACTATCAAAACCTGGGCCAATGGCCAACGACTACGCAAAACCTGCAAAATATCTCGCAGGGCCGCGCCTGTAGCCGAGGTGATGATGCCGATACGTCCGGGCGGCATGGGCAGTGCGCGCTTACGCTGAGCGTCGAATAAGCCTTCGGCCTGCAATTGCTGTTTGAGCGCCTCGAAACGGCGATACAGTTCGCCAATGCCACCCTCAGGCCGTAGACTGCTGACGATGATTTGCAGATTGCCCCGGGGCGCATAAAAATCGATGTGCCCGCTAATGATGACACGTTGTCCTTCGCGCGGCATTTGGGTCAAACTGGCGGCCCGGCCTCGCCACATCACGCAGGCGATGGTGGCCTTGGCATCTTTGAGCGAAAAATAAAGATGCCCCGACTTGGCGCGTACGAAGTTGCTTATCTCGCCGCGCACCGAAACATCCGAGAGAATATCATCGGTGCGCATCAGATGAGTGATGTGTTCGGCCAGTTGCGCTACGGTGAGTGCCGGCGCTGGTTGTATCAGGTTCATGGGGTGTGTGATGGGCGTGGGGGCCTCAGAGCAGGGCCTGGGCAATGGCGGCACGATTCAATCGCACAGGCAGACTGCGGGCCCGGGAGCGTATGGTGAGCGGCGTTTGCCCCAGAGGGTCGCCATCGAGATGGTAGGGTTGAGGTGGGTCTGCGGTGATGGTGAGTTCGGGCGTCTGGCGGCGGATGAGGCCCGGAATTTCATCGTTGGGCGAGATGGCAACACGGGCCAGGCGATAAAGGATGTCCAGCTTGGTGGTATCGGTGAAAATGAGTAAATCCAGCAAGCCGTCGTTGATTTTGGCCTCGGGCGACATTTGGAAATAACGGGCATATAGCCGAATGTTTGAAGCCAGTACCAACGGAAAATCACCTTCCAAAATCTCGCCATCTGCCAATTGTATGGTCATGTGCGCAGGGTGATAAGCCATGAGATAGCGCAGCGTTGTCGTGGCATAAGAAAACACAGGGGCCCGCCGTTTGAAGACCAACTGCGATTCGATTTCATCGGTGATAGCAGCATCCAGCCCCACACCGGCCCAACACAAAAAGATGTGTTCGCCAGCCTGACCAACATCCAGTCTGACCGGTTCGTTGGCAAGGATGATGCGGGCCGCGCGGGCGGGAGCATCCACATCTGTGGCCGTAGGAAAGGGCAAGCCCATCTCACGGGCAAAAACATTGCCTGTGCCCATGGGAATCACGCCAAGCTGAACATCGGGCACGCGGCTGCGCAACAAACCATCCACCACTTGGCCGATAGAGCCATCCCCTCCCGCCACGATGACGCATTCGCTGCCGGTGCGCGCCGCCTTTTCGGCCAGTTCTCGGGCATGACCTTTGCGCACAGTCTCCCACACATCAAGCTGCCACCGGGCCTGCACAAAAACTTGCACAGCCCGATTAAAGGCTTGCTGCCGTTGCAGATTGCCGGAGATGGGGTTTCGGATAATGGTGGCTTTCATGGTGTGCATGCGTTGCCAGTTGGCGAAAATTCGTGCTAAACTATACTTGGTGCGCCCCCGTAGCTCAGTGGACAGAGCGAGGGTTTCCTAAACCCTGCGTCGCAGGTTCGAGTCCTGCCGGGGGCATTTCAAGCTACGAGACGTTTATTTTGCTGCGCTTTGCCAATGTGCGGCCGCGCTCAGACCTGCAAGCACGGCAAAAAGGGTGGCACTGGTGTAAAGCAGGGGCAAAATGGCATCGGGCGAAGAACCGATGGGATTGGCCGGGTGTCGGATGAGTGATGTGCTTCGCACCAAAAAGAGCAAAATGAAGGCAAACAGGATAAGTGCCACCGCGGTAAAGCGGGGATTGGCAATCCACCAAATGAGAATCAAGAAGATGACTGCGGTGGCAATGACTCGCAGGGTCATTTGGGTGCGCGGTTCATTGAAATCGACCCACACGCCCCAGGCCATGCGTGCCGGAATGATGGAGATGACGAATCCCAACAGCCACCAGGCAAAGGCGATACCTGCCACCGGGCCCATCCATCGGGCCGCAGGTGCATTGCCCAGCAGATAACCTGCGGCCAGCAGGGCAGCCATCAAAAAGAGATAAACCGCGGCTTGGGTCAATGAAGCATGAACAAAAACCCAACGGATGACCGCGCCCAGTGTGCGCTCGGGTGGCGTAAGCAAAATCGCCAGCGCCCACAGCGCCAGGAAAAGCATTGTGAAGGTGCGGTAAGATGGTTTTCTGATGGGGTTCATGGTGTATCCGGGAGAAATGTTGGGAATCCTCTCGATTTTAGCACAGAGCGGGGTGTTTGCCTGAATCTTTCGTCAACGGCTCATTGCTGCATCTGAAGAGAGCAGCTATAATCTCATTATGCCAAAGCTTGCCATTGTCCACGACTGGTTGAATCAAATCGGCGGCGCCGAAGATGTGCTGACCGAGATGCACGCGCTTTACCGGGATGCGCCCATTTTTACCTCGATTTATGCGGCGGAGAAGATGCCTGACATCATGCGCACATGGGATATCCGCCCGAACTGGATGGATAAGTTGCCCGGTGTGTATGAGCACCATCAGCCCTATTTGCCCCTTTATCCCCTGGCATTTGCGCAAACCGATTTGCGAGCGTATGATGTGGTTCTGAGCAACAAATCAGGTTTTTGCCACGGCGTGCAGGTGCGTGAGGATGCGTATCACATCGATTATTGCCTGAGTCCCACCCGCTATGTGTGGATGCCCGAAGCTTATTTGCAGCGCGAGGGCTTTGGCAAGGTGGTGGAGGTGGGCCTGAAGCCACTGGTGGCCTGGCTCAAACATTGGGATTACCGGGCGGCGCAGCGTGTGACGCATTTTGTGGCCATCTCCACCGAAGTCAAGGCCCGCATTGCCCGCTACTACCACCGGGATAGCACCATCATTTTTCCGCCGGTGGATGTGCATCGTTTTCGCCCCAACGGACGCGCACCGGAGCCCTTCTTCTTTGTCCTCAGCCGCCTCATTCCCTACAAACGTATCGATTTGGCGATTCGGGCGTGCAATTTGGTGGGCTGCAAGCTGATTGTGGCAGGTAGCGGACGAGATCGAGAGGCGTTGGAGGCCATTGCCGGGCCAACTATCGAGTTCCGGGGACGTGTTTCTAATGCCGAGGCCGAAGCGTTGATGGCTCGTTGTCAGGCATTTTTATTCCCGGGCCTGGAAGATTTTGGCATTACGCCGCTGCAAGCGCAGGCTGCCGGACGCCCGGTGATTGCTTTTGGCGCAGGGGGAGCGCTGGATACGGTGCTTCCGGGGCAGACGGGCGAGCTTTTTGCGCAGCAGACTGTGGAATCGCTGGCCGCGGTACTGGCTGATTTCGATGCCGAGCGCTATGAGCCCACGGTGTGCCGGGCCCAGGCCATGCGTTTTAGCAATGAGCGTTTTCATCGCGAGCTGGGAGATTATGTTAAACGCGTAGCCGCGGGCGCAGTGCCGCCCTCGGCCCGGCTGCGATAGCGCATAACGAAGGCCTATCGCTAGATTGCCAGCCGCTGGCTGAGCTGCGGTGCATATCGGGCCAGATGGTTTCGTAGCTGCAATAGAGCTAAATCCCGCGCTTTGGCTTCCAGCATGATGTCGAAGTCGCGCATGGGGGGCAACCTCTGCAAAAAGGAAATAAACTCGAAGGGATGAATGTAGTGGCTGTGGCGATTGAGCCGGGGCGGATGAGGTTTGCCGCGTCGGTCTCGCACCATTTCGGTGGCTGGGCTGCTGAAATGAATTTTAGGGAGCTGGCCCGGCGGCCAACTTGCCAGACAGATGGCCAGCGCCTCGTTGGTGGCAAGCTGGCCCGGATTGTAAAGCTGATGATGCAGATAATCGAAAATCAGGCGTATGCCGGTGCGTTGATGAATCCACAAGATGTCCTGTACGCCGAAACGACGATCATCATGCTCCAGAGCCAGACGTTGCTGCACGGCCGCGGGCAGGCGCAAGAATGCGCGGGCGAACGCATCGCGCGCCCTCGAGGCATTGTGATAATGCCCACCCACATGCAGCACGATGACAGCTTCCGACCCCAGTGCCATGGCATCCAAAATGGCAGTTAATCCTGTTAGCAGCGCTACCGATTGCTGTAGGCGTCTGGTGTCGGGGGTGTTGAGTAATACATGAGCGGGCGCATGGAAGCTCAAGCGCAAGTGCTGTTCGCGGGCCAGGGCCCCCACTGCGGCCAGTTCTGCCTGCGATTCTTCGATTTGATGATGAAAGTGTGGTTTATCGGGCGCGGTGAGGTATGGGGCCAGATCCGCGGCCATGCGATACATTTTAATCTGCCGACTTTGCAGATAAAGAAAAAGATCGCGCAGATAAGCCAGACTCACCGAGAGATGTGGCTTGTTTTGCCAACGGCGGCTATCGTGGCTGCGCAGGCCGCTGCGGCCCAGCACATTGCCAGAAAATCCAAGCTTCATGGGAGTGCAGCATCATCCTCAGCTCCCACCAGCGCAATCTCGCGGGAGGGATGCAAGTAAAAGTCCAGTGCGCAGAGCAGATGCCCGAATCTCATGGGCTGTGTGACCAAAAGATGACGCACAAAGGGGAAGATGCTGGCGGCCCGCTGCGCCAGCTTTGGTTCATCCAGCAACTGGGCCAGTTGCAGCGCGGTCATGGCATACGCACTGTTGCCGCTGGGTTCGGCGTTATCGTAAAAGGCTTTGCGCCGCACAATGAGCTGCGGATGCAATGTTCCCACCTGAAAAGCTGCGCCTTTGGCATCATCCCAAAAATGGTCGTGGATGCGTTGCAGCAGGTGTCGGGCCTGAAAAAGCCACTGCGACGTGAACGTGGCCCGATACAATGCCACCAGGCCCGCGGCCACATTGGCGTAATCTTCGAGATAAGCATCTGTTTGCGCCCGGCCCTCCATCCACACCCGCACCAGATTGCCGCGCTCATCCAGCATGTGGGTAAGGATGAACTGGGCATTTTTGCGGGCTGCGTCCAGATAATCGGGGCGATGCAGCGCCGCACCCGCCTGGGCCAGCGTTTCCATCATCAAGCCGTTCCAAGCGGCGATGATTTTTTCATCGCGGGTCGGGGCCACACGCTGCGCCCGGGCTGCCAAAAGTTGTTGTCGGGCCCGAACCAGCACATCTTGCAGCGATTGGATGTAGGAAGGGCGGGCGTCGGGCCGTTGGGCCAAAGCCTCCAGATCTTCGGTGATGTGCAGAATGTTCTTGCCCCGGAAGTTTCCGGCATCGGTGACATTGTAGTAATGATTGAAGATGCTGGCCTCGGCCTCCCCCAGAATACTGCTGATTTCTGTGGGCGTCCACACGAAAAATTGTCCCTCTTCTCCCTGGCTGTCAGCATCCTGGCTGCTAAAAAAGCCTCCTTGCGGATGTGTCATCTCACGCAGCACGTAATCCAGAGTTTCTTCTACGATGTGGCGATAACGGGCGTTGCCAGTGAGCTGCCACGCTTGCAGATAAACTCTGGGTAGCAAGGCGTTGTCATAAAGCATTTTCTCGAAGTGCGGTATTTGCCATTGAGCATCGGTGCTATAGCGATGAAAACCGCCGCCGAGATGGTCGTAAATGCCGCCGTTGGCCATGCTGCGCAGGGTGCGCTCCACTAAGATCAGCGGGCCCGGGTCTTGTGTGCGTGTGTGTTGGCGCAGCAAAAAGCTCAGCAGCAGCGCTTGCGGAAACTTGGGCGGCTGGCCAAAACCGCCATTTTGGGCGTCAAAATGCCCCAGAATGCCATCGTAGGCGGCATCCAGCAGTTCGGGCGTAAGGTCACCGGGCTGTGGTTCCAGCGTGGCGCTGGCAGCAAGATGCTCACGCATGGCCTGGGCGCTGCGTTGCACCTGCTGCGGTTGCTCTTGCCAGCTTCGGATGATGCTTTCCAGCACCCGGCGAAAGGAGGGAATGCCGTAGCGCTCTTCTGGTGGAAAGTAGGTTCCGCCGTAAAACGGGTCGCCCTGGGGCGTGAGGAAGAGAGACATGGGCCAGCCGCCGCTGCCAGTCATGGCGATGAGTGCATCCATGTAAAGCGCGTCTACATCGGGACGCTCTTCGCGATCAACCTTGATGGCGATAAAATGCCGGTTGAGCAGTTGCGAAATACCGGCATCCTCAAAAGCTTCGTGAGCCATGACATGACACCAATGGCAGGCGGCGTAGCCAATGCTGAGGAAGATTGGTTTATTTTCGGCCTGGGCCCGGGCCAAAGCTTGCGGGCTCCATTCCCACCAGTTTACAGGATTTTGGGCATGTTGTAGCAGGTGGGGTGAGCTGGCGGCAGCGAGTCGATTAGGCATGAGGAGAATGTGAGGCGTGAGAATGGGGTGATGCAGGCTCATCTTCAGGGGCCTGGCGCATCAAGGGCGTGACAGGCGTTGTTTGATGGTTAGCCTGCACAGTTTAGCACGGGGATGTTAAAACAAAAAAGCCGCCCCAGAGGACGGCTTCAGCTCCACCGCCTGGACTCGAACCAGGAACATGCCGGTTAACAGCCGGCTGCTCTGCCAATTGAGCTACGGTGGATTATCGAATTGCAAGGGCTATTGTATTCAGAAGCGGTGCGATTGTCAAGTTTGTAGAGGGTTTTAGCGCTGGCGGTGACGAACAATGGTGATTCGCCAGGTGAGGAACAGCAGCACCACCAAAAGGCCGCCCAAAAGCCAGGTTACGCTAACTTGATGCGTGTTGTTCTGTGCTGTGGAAGGTGCAGGTGCGAAGAGGTCCTTTTCCAGTTCATCGGGCAGACACATGCCGTCGTTGGTGGCGTCATCTTGTGAGGCTTTGTTGCTATCGCAATCATCGGGCTCGGCGCTTAGCGCCACCGCCTGGTTGGTTTCGGCGGGAGCAGCAGGAGGCGCAGCGGTGGCGTGCAGCACACTGCGCGGATTTGCTTCGGCATCGTTGCTGGCCGCGGCCATTGATTCAGCCTGCGGCATAGCTTTTTCGACCTCTTTTTCGACGATTTTGGTGACTTCGATCACTTTGGCTGCGGGAGCTTCTACAACCATGGATTGAGGTGGTGGCGCATCTACCATCTCTTTGCTGGTCATGGGAGGCATGATAGAAAGAATGAAGAGGACTGCGACCACTGCGGTGGCTACGGGCATGAGTCGGGGCAGCCATCGGGCCCAGAAGGATGGAGCCCGCCCGCTGGCGGCCAAAACATCTGCTTCCGAAAGGGTGAAGGCCCGCGGGGGCACGGCTGCGGGCGCCTGGTGCAGCAATCGAACGACCGTTTGCAGGTCATCCAGGCGTTGCCGGGCCTCTGGTTCGTTGAGCAGTGCTTTTTCGACGCGCAAAGTCTCGCCGTCATCGAGTTGCTCATCGATGTAGGCGGAAAGAAGTTCGTCGGAGAGGGTGAATCGTTGTGTCATGGGTGTGCTGAGGGTGTGTGCCCTCTATGGGATAAACGATAGCGTTCAGGTAAAAGTTCCTGATAATCTTGCAAAATGGTGCGCAAATGGGCCCGGGCCCGGCTGATGCGTGATTTGACTGTGCCCAGCGAGATGTCCAAAACCTGGGCGGCATCTTCATACGAAAGCCCCTGAATATCCACCAGCACAATAACCGCCCGATGATCATCGCTTAGGCGATAGATGGATTGCTGAATGACGTGATTGAGTTCCTGGCGTTCCAGACGCTTCTCGGGCCCCTCGCCCGGGTCGTGCAAGCGCAATGTGTGTTCTTTGTTGAACTGATCATCATCCAGGCTGCTGGCAGGTTTGCGTTTGGCTGCCCGCAAATAGTCGTAACAAGTATTGGTAACAATGCGCAGTAGCCAAGGTTTGAAATGTTTGCCCCGAAAGCGAGACAAAGCCTTATACGCCTTGATAAAAGCATCTTGCGTGGCATCCGCAGCCCGATCTGGATCCCCCATGATGCGGTAAGCCACATTGTACGCCACCCCCTGATGCTGAAGCACCAAGCGATTGAATGCGGAAAGGTCGCCATTTTGAGCGGAGGCAATGAGTTGAGACTCATCCATGATGAAGGGCAGGGCGATGCTTTTGCAGGGAGCGTGCTAACTGAGTGGAAAGTTTGACGAATGGCGATGAAATCATTATACTTGTTATTTGCAAAGCCGAAGTGGCGGAATAGGCAGACGCGACGGTCTCAAACACCGTTGAGCATAGGCTCATGTGGGTTCAAGTCCCACCTTCGGCACTCTTTTGTCATCTGTTCATCATTATAGCACAACCCTGCACAGGAGCCAGAGACACGCCCACCTCTGAAGATACCTTCGGACTGCCGCGCGTGACTTGGCTCTTTTTGTTTCTTGGTAACGATGTTTGTTGCCTCATGCAAAGCCGCAACTGACACAAAGGATGTAGAAGAAGCAAGCAAGGCAATTTTCAGTGTCTTGGCGGCAAAAAATCACACCTCATGTTTTTAGACCTGTTATGAAAAACCAAAAACTACTTTTGCTGCTGGTAACCTTGATTGCGTTACTGGCAGGCTTTTTAGCAGGACTGTGGACCGGTTCGCGGTTTGCAGCCAGCCCACAACCAGCACAATTGAGTGATCTGGGCAGCGAGCAAAAGGATGCGTATGTGGCCTTGGTGGCAATGACTTACGCTGCCAGCCATGATAAAAGTCGTGCGCTGGCGCAATTGCAGCCGCTAAAATCGCCAAATTTTGAGCTGTTGGTTTCGGGGGTGTTGGAGCGGGCAGCCCGGCAGCAACAAGCGCCCGAGAAATTGGCCGCTTTGGCGCAACTGGCGCTGGATTTGGGTGCGCCACGAGCAGCGCTGGCCCATTATTTGCCCGCATCTGCGCCCGCCCCAGCCACAGCCACCGTCATTCCCTCCCCTGTGCCAGCAGCCACGCCCACGCCCACACCCGCGCCTGCGCGCCCATCGGCTACGCCCACGCCCACGCCCGTGCCCACGCGCACAGCCACAGCCACAGCCACACCTGCAGCGCGGGCCCGGGCTGCTCAGACCATCAATGTGCGCAGCGGGCCTGGAACCAACTATCCTGTTGTGGGCGCACTGCCCGCAGATGAAGATGCGTTGATTGTAGCCCGCAACCCCGCGGGCGACTGGTGGCAAATCCAGCAGCAAGATGGTGTGCTGGGCTGGGTTTATGGCGCGGTCATCAGCATCACCGAAGACACCTCAGCCATTCCTGAGGCGACAGAAATTCCCACACCGCCAGCTACAGCCACCCCTGCGCTCGCGCCCACCGCCACAGCAGCACCGCAGCCAGCGGGCCCCACCTTTCGCGTTGTCTCACGGCGGCTGTGGGGCGTGGCCGAAAATGGCGGCGAAATCGCAGGTGAAGGCATCAACTGCGGGGGCAAGCATGAGCTGCACATCAAAGTGATCGATGCCGCGGGCAGTCCGCTCAATGGCGTCACCTTGCAAAGCCTTTACGACGACGAAGAACATGTCACCGGCGACAGAGGCCCCGGAGGGACAGAATGGGTGCTCTTTGCCCCCGGAAATGGCGTCAAAGTCATCCGCGATGTAGATGGCAGCCCCGTGAGCAGCGACAGCGTAGACGCCCCCACCGACCCGCGCAGCATTGCCAACAGCGATTTGATGGCAGGCGGATTTTGTACATCGGAAGCCCAGTGTGAAATTTTCAAACAGGGGCTCGGCTGCTTCGGACATTACTCCTGGGATGTTGTTTTCCAGCGCGCTTATTGACCCCCATAGCACTTTGCCCTCTGCAAAGCTTGGTTTTTTGCCGATTTTGGGGTAAGCTTAGCCTCAAAGCTGGGGAATCAGGCCAGTTTTCAGGCCAGATTTTTCCAGCATTGCCCAGGTTATTCCGGGCGATGACACCGCCATCTTGTCCCGAACTCAGACTTCGGGATATCCAGGACGGGCGTAAAATTCCTCACGCCTGTTCAAAATAAGGAGGTAAACATAGCACGTGATATCGACACTCATCAAAAATGTGACACTCTTCGCCGATCTGTCAGAGACCGAGCAGAAGGAGATCATCCGGCACATGCGCATGCAGCACTTTGCTGCGGGCGAGATTATCTATGCAGAGGATGATGCTTGTTCTGATCTTTATCTGATAGAACATGGCGGCGTGCATCTGAGCGTGGGGCCTGTTACATTGGCCACGCTGGGTGCAGGAGCCACCTTTGGCGAATCGGGCGTCTTTTCAGGAAATCGGCGCTCAATTTCAGCCGAAACCATCAAAGCCACCGATGTGTGGGCACTGGCGGCTTCGGATTTGGCCGAAATTGTGCAGGCGAATCCTGCTATCGGCCTGAAACTCTCGCTTAATTTCGGCTCCCGCATCGTGCAGATGGACAGCTATCTGATCGAAAAGCGCTTGCGCCCGCAGACAGCCTTTCGCTCTCTGACCGATGCCGATTTGAAAGCGCTGGCCGCTGAACTCGATTTAGCTAAATTCAGCGCCGGAGAAACGCTTTTTCGGGCGGATGGCGCTAACAACGGCTTCTTCCTGCTGGAATCGGGCACGCTGACCCTGCAACAGGGCACGCAAACCCAAAAAGCGGGGCCGGGCGATTTGCTGGGGCTGGCAGCAATGCTCACCAGCGGCAGTTACGACGCCACCGCAGTTGCCGATTCTGACATTGTGGCCTGGCAACTGAGCCCTGAGGCCCTGGAATCTCTGCTTCAAACTTACCCGGATCTTCTTTCTCGGTTGAACGCCGGTGTGCAGGCCAATTTGCCCGATAGCGAGGAAGCATTGGCTATCGAGCGATTGCGCGCACTGCCACTTTTTGCCGGGTTGGATGACGCCGACTTGCAGGCTATCACTCGCCATTTGGTGGTGCAGCCAGTGGCCCGCGGCGAAATCATCTACAAAGAGGGTGATGCCGGCGATGCGCTTTACATGATTGACAAAGGTGGCGTCGAGTTGGTGAGCAGTTTGCAACGCAAGGGCCAGGTGCTTACTCGCCTGGGCTCCGGCGGTTTCTTTGGTGAAACAGCGCTGCTCACCGGAAAATCCCGCGCCATGGGGGCCCGAGCCTCCCGCAACAGTACTTTGTGGGTGCTTTATCGCGCCGACTTTGAAAATTTAGCAACGGCACATCCGGCCATTGGGCAGGCATTGAACAGCGTTCTGCAAAGCCGCCTGGGCAAAGCCAGCCACGCCTTCATCGAAAAACATTTGCGGCAGGTTGGCCTTTTTACGGGCCTGACCGTTGAGCAACTGGAGGATGTGGCTGAGCGTATGCTGCCCGCTCGCTACCGTGGCGGCGATATCATCTATCAAGCAGGTTCCACAGCGCAACGCGTTCACATCATCGAGCAAGGTCAGGTGCAACTACGCGGGCCCGAGGGCACGTTGGATTTGAAAGCGGGCGATTTCTTTGGCGAAGAGGCCATTCTCACCAGTAACCCGCATCAGAACACCGCCTTTGCCAAAACCGATGGCGAATTTTGGGAATTGACCCGCGAAGATTTGGAAGCGATCATTCTCAAATATCCCCTGGTGGGCCTGAACATGAGCCGGGAGCTCAGCCATAAGTTGCTGAGTTACTCGCAGCGGCAGCCTGCTGGCGTGGCCGTGGCGCCGGCGCCCACCCGAGCGGTCAGCCCTGTTGCCCCCACCGTGCGAACGCCCGCCGTGACTCCGGTGCAGCCAGCCCGCCAACAGGGAGGCTTTGATTCGCTGGCAATGTGGTTTGGTAACCTTTCGCGCGGGGCCAAGTGGCGCCTTGTCCTGACAATTTTGCTGTTGGCTTTTCTGATTGGTGTCAGTGGCACTTACACCATTGCCCATGCGCTTAGTGGTTCCCAAGTGCCTATGGGCAAAAATGGCGCCCCCCGCATTGCGCTGGCTGCCAGCGATAACTTGGCTCCGGTAGCCATGGCGCTGGCCAAGCGGGAGGCGACCCACGAGCCCAAGGCAACCAGCACCTACACACCCTATCCCACGAATACACCGTTGCCCACCAGCACGCCCACAACCACACCTACGCCCACCAGCACGCCCACGGCCACACCTACCGAGATCCCCACAGCTACGCCTACGAATACACCGTTGCCCACCCCCACGCCCCGCCCGAAGGTGCGAGCAGCTTCAGCCGCTGCGGTATCGATGGCACCCACAGCTACTCCCAAGCCCGCTACGCAATACACACTCATCGAGGTGCGGCGGCTTAGCCCTTGCGAGAATCGCGGCAAGCACAACATTTACGTGCGTGTGGTGGATGCCAATGGCAATGGTGTGAATGGTGTGTGGGTTGTGCAATCAAAAGCTGGCGACCCGGGCGCAGTTATCGAAAAGAAGCAAACGGAAAGGAAGGATTACTGGCTAATGACTCAGGAAGATGGCCGTCTGACGTTTGACATGTACAAACATGCCAACTACATGGTTTTCATTTCAGAAGATGGCACGAATCCTGCCAGCACCGATTTTACCCAGGCGCTGCATACCGATTTCCCGGATGAGCTTTGCTCGGATGGCGGAGGTGGCAACACCAAGTTCCACAATTCCTTCTCGGTTATCTTCCGCAAAAATTGGTAACTGTTGATACGTTATCAGATGACCCACTGCATAAACGAAAGGTCCGCTTCGGCGGGCCTTTTTTGTGTCAGAGAGCGGGTCGCGCAGGCTGGGTGTTGGACGAGTCTTAACTGTCGCAGTGAACACGAATTCAAATGCCAGACCATTCCTCATGCGCGACTATTTACGGTGAAGCCAGGGCCTGTGCTACAATTCCTGCACCCCTACTTTTCTTCCAGGAGTCACCTCCCCCGTGCATCTTGCAATTATCGGACATCTAACACGAGACGTAACAGTCAATGGCTACGCCATCGGGGGCGCTGTCAGCTACTCAGGAGTCGCAGCTCGTCGCTTGGGGGCCGAGGTCACAGTTCTTACCCGAGCGCATCCCCATGATGTTAGCATTTTGGAAAGAGAAGGGATTCAGGTCATCAACCTGCCTACCGATGTTTACACAACCTTTGTGAATGTGTATCATAAGGAAGTCCGTACACAGCAGCTTTTATCGGTGGCCGGGCCCATTTTGGCCAAGCATGTGCCCCCCGAAATTTATGATGCCGATCTATTGCTGCTGGCGCCCGTTGCGCAAGAGGTTGATCCCGCCATTGCTGCTCTGGCCCGCAACTATCTGGCTGCCACACCCCAGGGCTGGATGCGGGAATGGGATGACAAGGGGGTGGTATCGGCTGTGCCCTGGCATTGCTCGGGCCGGGTGCTGCCCTATCTCGACAGCATCATCTTTTCTCATCTCGATTTGATTGGCGATCTCAGCATCTTGCCCACCATCATCGACACTGTGCCTTTGGTTGCCATCACCAAAGCGGCCCGAGGTTGTGTGTTGTATCATCAAAAACGACGCTGTCAGGTTCATACTCGCCCCGCCCGAGAAGTCGATGCCACTGGCGCGGGCGATACGTTTACCGCAGCATTTCTCATGGAAATCATGCGTGGCAAATCTCCATTAGAAGCTGCCTACTTTGCCAATGTTACTGCCAGTCTCAGCATTGAAAGTGTTGGGCTCAAGGCTATTCCCACTCGTTCCCAGGTCGAATCCTACATCCAGGCTCATCCCGCACCATGACACGAATCTACGCAATCTCCAATCAAAAAGGGGGTGTTGGCAAAACCACCACCGCCGTCAATCTGGGCGCTTATCTGGCCGCAGCGGGCCAACGAGTGCTGATTATCGACATCGATCCCCAGGCCAACGCCACCAGCTCGTTGGGGCTGGGCGCCAGTCAATTACCCCGTTCACTTTACGATGTTTTCTCAGGGGAGGCAGATTTAGCTGATGTCATCACCCTGACCAATCGCATGAGGCTGGACATTGCCCCCAGCTCGCACGCACTGGCCGCGCTGGAAACTGAAGCGGTGGAGGCCATCAAAGATACCTATCAGCGCAGTTTCTTGTTGCGTAATGCCCTGACACCTACTTTGCATCGCTACGATTACATTTTTATCGATAGTCCTCCCAGTTTGGGATTGATTACCGTTAATGCCATGGCTGCGGCTCAGGGCGTGCTGATTCCGGTGCAAAGTGAGTATTTGGCCATGGAGGGATTAGGGCAATTGCTGACCACGGTGGAGCGGGTCAAACAGGCCATGAATCCTGATTTGCGCATTGTGGGCCTGCTGCTAACCATGTATGATGCCCGCAACAAGCTCAGCCGTCAGGTCGAAGAGGAGTTACGTTCTTATTTCAAGGATTTAGTTTTCAAAAATCCCATCCCCCGCAATGTTCGCCTGGGCGAAGCTCCCAGCTATGGCGAGCCTGTGAGCACCTATGCGCCCAATTCCTCTGGCGCCCGGGCCTACAAGCTTGTAGCCGAGGAGCTGATGATCAGGGATGGCATTCTTTCGCCCGAGCCAGAAGGAGAATCTGCATGAGCACCCGTCGAGGATTGGGACGTGGCCTGAGTAGCCTGATTCCCACCACTCCCCCCCCCACTGCTGGCGCCGAAAACAAAACGGTGATGGCAACAGGCATCACAACCTTGGCGCTGGACGCCATCCGCCCCAACCCTAATCAGCCACGCCAGACTTTTGACCCGGAGGCCCTGGCCGAATTGGCCGCATCCATCAAAGAACATGGCCTGATTCAGCCTATTATTGTGACCCATGCCGATTCAAACGCATCTGTGCCCTACACCATCATTGCTGGTGAGCGGCGCTGGCGGGCCTCGAAGCTGGCGGGCCTGAAAGAAGTGCCCATCGTCATCAAAGAAGTGACGCCGCAATCGATGCTGGAGTTGGCCATTGTGGAAAATGTGCAGCGGGCTGACTTGAATCCACTGGAAGAGGCATTGGCTTATGAGACGCTTATCAACGATTTTGGCTTGACCCAGGCCCAGGTGGCGGAAAAGGTGGGCAAAAGCCGCACCGCCGTAACCAACACTGTGCGCTTGCTGCAATTACCGGGCCCGGTCAAACAAGCGGTGCTGGAAGGACAAATTCGAGAGGGGCATGCCCGGGCGCTGCTGGGCCTGGCCGATGAGCAATCTCGCATCGAAGCTGCAAAAATGGTCATCGACCGCGGGCTTTCGGTGCGCCAGACCGAAGAGTTGGTGCGGCGTTTGAATAGCCCGGCGCCCGCGCCCACAGCATCGGATGACCTGGCTGCCAGCCCCGAAACCAAAGCGCTGGAAAACCGTTTTCGGGAACGTTTGGGAGCCAAGGTGAATTTGTATCGTACTCGCAGGGGGGGGCGCATTGTCATTCACTATTTCTCGGAAGAGGAATTAGCTGATTTGTATGACAAAATCATCGGCGATGAGGCATTGTAGGAGGTTTGAAGGTTCGCCCCAACTTCTTCCTCCATGCGCATTCTGGCTATTGCTCCCACAGCCTTTTACAATGATTACGGCTGTCATATCCGTATTCGCGGGCAATTGTGCAGTTTGCAAGCACGCGGGCACACTATTCGACTGATTACGTATCCGGCAGGGCGGGACGTGGCGGAGCTGGATGTGGTGCGGGGCCCGGGGCTGCGGCAAATGCCGGTGGGCTCTTCGCGACGTAAATTGTTGCTGGATGCGTTGCTCGGGCCAGCGGTGCTGCAACAAGCTCTGCGCTTTCGGCCTCATGTGGTTTATACCTATTTGCACGAGGGGATGTTGATGGGGGCGATGCTGGCTTCCTGGCTGCGCAAACCGTGGGCAGCAGATTATCAGGGCTCGCTGACCGCAGAGATGTTGACACATCATTTTTTGCGGCCTCATAGCATCTGGCTGCGCCCATTGCAGTGGCTGGAGCATTGGTTAGAGCGTCGCCCGCAAGCTGTTTTGGCCTCGACCGAGCAGGGGGTGCAAACGTTGCGCACCCACGGCATCGAGGCGCAACGTTTGCATCACTTGCCCGATGCCGTAGACCCTGAGCTGTTTCATCCTCAGGAGCGGGACGCGGGCCTGGCCGGGCGCTTGGGCCTGCATCCCGGACGCCCGACACTGGTTTATTTGGGCCTGTTGGCGTCGTACCAAGGCATCGACCTGCTGCTACACGCGGTGGCCCGGCTGGCCCAGCCGGTGAATCTGCTGCTGATGGGTTTTCCGCATGAACGACGCTATAAAAAACTGGCGCAAACCCTGGGTATTGCCGAGCAGGTCATCCTCACCGGCGCCATTCCCTATGTCCAGGCTCCTCGCTATTTGGCCTTGGGACAATTGGCGCTTTCGCCCAAATTGCCGGGCAGCGAAGGCAGTGGCAAATTGTTGCCCTACATGAGCATGGCGCTGCCCGTTTTGGCCACCGAGTCGCCCGCACATCGTGCCTATTTGGCAGAGGATGGTCTTTTTGCCGCGCCCCAGCCTGACGCGTGGGCCCGCGCGCTGCATGATGCCCTGGCGCGTCTGCCCACGTTGCGCCTGCGAGGCCAGGGTTTGCGAGAACGTGTTTTGCAGCGCTATACCTGGCAGCACACCGCGGCTCAGATGGAGCGTGTTTTTAGGGCGTTGGGATAACATGTGACCGCCCTTTTTGATGATTTTCTGCATCTTCAGTGAAAATCTGTGCTCTTGGTGGTGCGCTCTGGATAGCGATGAACCGTTACATTGCAACTTTCATGGCATCACCTACTTAAGAAGTGGAAAGCGCAGAGGTTTTCGTTTCTTTTTTCATTATTTCGTTACGGAGTTTTTATGGACTGGTTATTTGTTTCGGTGGCATTGGTTATTGCCATCAGTTTGCTAGAATTTATTCAACATTA
>CAZMDD010000006.1:0-15002 GCA_964565065.1 uncultured Caldilineales bacterium
GTAGTCAATCGCCAGCTCCTCCGTCAAAAACCGTGTCCAGGCGAGTCTGCGACTCGGCGGGTTTCCCGCGCGTCCGCCATCATGCGCCCGCGTGCATGCCCGCCCGCGCGACGCCCGAACAAAGTGCCTCGGCGTTTTTCAGCTTGCAGCTCGGGGCTGGGCCACCGCGGGCCCGAGCCACGCTTCCTCCTTCAAAGACCTGCCACCGTGTGGCAAACCGGCTGCTTTCCGCCTTCGCCCGCGGCTGAAGCCACGGGCTACCGCTGCCAAGCCCCGCTGGGGCTGCCCCCTCCCCGGCCCTCGCCCGCAAACTGGGGAGGAGGTGCCGCGGGGAGCCAGCACTACCGGCGAGTCACAGACTCGCCTGGGCGCAGGTGTGTGTGCCAGCGTGCGCGCCTCACGTGCCCGCGCGACGCCCGAACAGGGCGCCTCGGCGCCTGCCAGTTTGCGGCTCGGGCCTTGGGCCATTGCAGGCCCGGGCCGCGCGACCTCCTTCCAAGACCCGCCACCCTGCGGTAAACCGGCTGCTTTCCGCCGCGGGCTCGCGCACATCATGCGCCCGCCCGCGTGACGCCCGAACAAGGCGCCTCAGCGCCTGCCAGCTTTCAGCTCGGGCCTTGGGCCACCGCGGGCCCGGGCCGCGCCACCTCCCTCCAAGACCCGCCACCCCGCGGTAAACCGGCTGTTTTCCGCCGCGTGCCCGCGCATGCGCCCGCCCGCACATCATGCGCCTGCGTCCACGCCCGAACAAAGCACCTCGGCGTCTTTCAGCTTTCGGCCCGGGCCCGGGGCCACAGCGGGCCCGAGCCGCGCCACTTCCTTCCAAGCCCCGCCACCCCGCGGCAAACCGGCTGTTTTCCGCCTTTGCCCGCGGCTGAAGCCACAGGCTACGGTTGCAAAGCCCCGCCGGGGCTGCCCCCTCAGTGGGCCAGAGGTCAGAGGCCAGAGGGTCAGTGGTCAGCGGGCCAGTGAGCAGTGGTAAACCGCCAGCCCCTCCCACCGTGAGGCCCCAGCCGAAACGGGGGGAGGCCGGGAGGGGGGGCAATCTCCATCGAATCTCCAAATCCAACACAAAAGCCCCGCCTTTCCGCTACCCGCGCCGTGAGCCATCCGCGTGCAGCGCTTCGTAGTCAATCGCCAGCTCCTCCCACCGTGAGGCCCCAGCCGAAACGGGGGGAGGCCGGGAGGGGGGCAAAATGCTCGCCGCAGGCTGGTTTGCTCCCCCCGCCCGTCGAAAAAAAACGTGTCCAGGCGAGTCTGCGACTCGGCGGGTTTCCCGTCCGTGCGCATGTCTTCTGAGTCAAGTGGAGGAGATTTGTACGTCCAAACTGCATGGACGAATTAGCGGAATCCAGTGACGGTCTATATAATTAGAGTGTTGAGGTCATTTGATTATATGGATCGTTTATTTGGCTACAATATAAAACCTCCGGTTTTGCGATATATAAAATGATGAAAAAAAAGGTACTAAATTTTATCCAACAAAGTATCCTGATCGTAGCGATATTATTCCTCTATTCAATTTCAACATATTACGATCACATTGCCAGACGAATGACAGAACGTTTTTTGGCGCGAGAGGCTGGGCCGTTCTTCCTGCTCTCATACATTTTCCTGATCATCGTTGGCATGCTCTTGTTTTGGTTATTACCGATCGGAAAGGGGCAACTTTTGAATCGACAAAATATACTTATTACAATTATTGCTGGAGTAATTCCCTTTATTACGCTGATGGGGAGAATCAGTTTCCGGATGTTTTTATCTCAATCATTCATCTCGATAATCATGTCCAATTACTATCTACTTCAATGGACAGTCGTCTCCACTGTTCCCCTCATCTGGTTTGGCATGGTACTGGGATGGTGGATAAGAGGAAGTATTCAAAGGCATCGAGGGGCAGATAAATGACAAGTTTATTTTTTGGCTATGCTTCGCCAATGTTCATGTTCGTTACAATGGACGAAGTAGAGACATATAATCTTCATCTCACCATCTTCCTTCAACCCCGGCGGCGCTAACATTGCGCCCAGGGGACGGGCTGGCGGGCCGCGACTCAGGCGACGCCGTGCGGGAATGGGCGTGAGCACCGAATGTCCTGGTCGCGGGTTCCAGGTTGCTGGTTGGAGGTCGTCACGCCCGCGCACCCGCCATCATGCGCCCGCGCCCGGTTCCCAATCGTGACCCTTGAACCGTGAACTGCGAACCATGACCCGCATCCCTCTGTGGTATAATCGCAACATGACTCGCTCACCGCAACGCTGGCAAACCCTGGCCCCCATGCAGCACTGGAGACTTTTGGCCCTGGGCATCCTGCTGTTAGCCGCGCTGCTGGCCTGGCTGCCGCTCAAACTGAGCCTACTCATGCTGGCTACCCTAGGATTTGTCCTGGCCCTACTATTGCGCCCGGTGGTGGGCCTCTACGCCCTGGCCCTGACTATCCCCTTCAATGCTGTGAGCAAAATTGCCATGGGTTCCGTCAGCATTGGCGCCACCGATATTCTGGTGGCAGGCACATTTTTCGCATGGTTCCTGCGGCTGGCCGCCTTTCATCAACGTCCCAGGCCCGCCCGCCTGCTTTGGTTTCTGCTGCCATTCTACATCGCACTACTCTACTCGACACTGGCTGCCCGCAGTCTGGTGCAAGCCCTGCCCGAACTAATCAAATGGGCCGAAGTCATCCTCATCTACTGGCTGGGCGTACAACTGCTGACACCCGGGCATCGCCTGCCCCTGGCCCTGACCCTGCTGGCCGCAGGCAGCATCGAAGCCCTCATCGGCATTCGCCAATTTCTCCTGCGCATCGGGCCCGACGCATACCTGCTGGGTCGATTTTTGCGCGCTTACGGCACCTTTGGCCAACCCAACCCCTACGCCGGCTACCTGGGCCTGACCCTGCCCCTGGGGCTGAGCCTGAGCCTGTGGTCGCTGGCAGAGCTGGCTCGGGCACGAGCGCGCACCTTAGCCCTGCGCAGACGCGCAACCCTGGCCGCGGGCGTGATGCTCATGAGCTCCCTCATCGCCGCGGGCATCATCGTGAGCTGGTCACGGGGCGCATGGCTGGGCGTTCTCGCCTCATCCGCAGCGGTGCTGGCACTCAGTTCGTGGGTGGGATTAGGCATCTTGCTGGCCCTGACAGTCCTGCTCATCCTGGGCGGCTCGTTGCTTCCGGGCAGCGTTTCCGGACGCTTGGGCGCGATTGTTGGCTACTTTGGCATCTGGAACGTGCGGGGCATTCCTGTCAACGATGATAACTTTGCCGTGCTGGAGCGGGTAGCCCACTGGCAAGCCGCCTGGGAAATGTTCGCCGATCACTTCTGGCTGGGCGTGGGCGTGGGCAACTGGGATGTCACCTATCCTGAATACGCCATCGGCATTTGGGAAGCCTCGCTGGGCCACGCCCACAACGTACTGTTCCATTACGCCGCAGTGGCGGGCATTGCAGGCGCACTCAGCTATGTTTGGCTGTGGCTGGGCAGTTTGTGGCAAGCATTGCGGGCCGGGAGCAGAATCCGGGGGCACGAGAGAGCGATAGCGGTAGGGGTCAGCGGGATGCTCATCCACCTGAGCATTCACAACCAATTTGACAACCTGTGGGTGCAAGGCATGCCCCTGCTGATTGCCCTGGGACTGGCAATTTTGCCCCTGAAAAATGAAACCAAACCAACACCATCATCATCGAATAGATAAAACCCCATTTTCAAGAGGAAACAATGACCGAAAACAACATTCCCGAAGAAGAAATGACAACCTTGGAAGACAACGAAGCCAGCGCTTCTGCCGCCGAGACCGATGTGCAGCGACTGGAAGCTGCATTGGATGAGGCGCGACAGGAAGCGGCTGAGGCTCAGGATAAAGCAGTGCGGGCCCTGGCCGATTTGCAGAACTTTCGTAAACGCAAGGAACGCGAGGTAGCTGAGCGCATTGCTTTAGCCAACGAGCGTCTGATTTTGGAGCTGCTGCCCGTGTTGGATGATTTTGAGCGGGCCTTTGAGGCAATTCCTGAAGAGGAGCGCGATACCCATGTTGCCTGGATTCAGGGATTTGATTTGATTTATCGAAAATTACAAAAACTTTTAGAAAACCAAGGGGTAGAAGCCATTGCTGCCACCGGAGCGTTTGACCCAAATGTGCATGAAGCCATCACCATGGTTTCCAGCGACGAGCATGAGAGTGGCGATGTGGTGCAGGTGCTGCGTCAGGGCTATAAACTAAAAGACAAAGTGGTGCGGGCCAGTTTGGTCACTGTGGCGCAATAGCAACAGGCCCGCCAGAAACCCAGCGGGCCTGTTTTGCGTACAAACCATAACCGACACCACCCTTTACATTCATTTTTTCGGAGCATCATGTCTAAAATTATCGGTATCGACTTGGGTACCACCAACTCTGTTTGTGCAGTGATGGACGGGGGCGAGCCCACGGTCATTACATCGGCTGAAGGGGGACGTTTGGTTCCCTCGGTGGTTGCCATCAACCCCAAAAATGATGAGCGCATGGTGGGGCAAATTGCCCATCGGCAAGCCATTATGAACCCTGAAAACACCATCGCCTCAGTGAAGCGTTTTATGGGCCGCAAATTCAACGACCCGGTGGTGCAAGAGGCATTACAGCATGTGTCGTATCAGGTGGTTCCTGCTGATAATGGCGATGTGCGAGTCGTGATGAATGGGCGCAAGTATTCGCCGCCCGAGATTTCGGCCATGATTTTGCAGAAAATCAAAACGGACGCCGAAGCTTACCTGGGCGAGCCTGTTACGCAGGCCGTGATCACCGTACCCGCCTATTTCAACGATAGCCAGCGTCAGGCCACCAAGGATGCCGGGCGCATCGCTGGGCTGGACGTACTGCGCATCATCAATGAGCCCACTGCATCGGCCCTGGCTCATGGCCTGGATAAAACTGACGAGGATTACAAAATCGCAGTTTACGATTTAGGTGGCGGCACGTTCGATATTTCCATCCTGGAAGTCAGCGATGGCGTTTTCGAGGTGCTTAGCACCAATGGCGATACCTTTTTGGGGGGCGATGATTTTGATCGTCGCATCATCAACTGGGTAGCCGATATTTTTCAGGTGGAGCATGGCATTGACCTGCGCCAGGATCGCACCTCGTTACAGCGGCTGAAGGAAGCTGCCGAAAAGGCCAAGATTGAACTTTCTACCGTTTTGGAAACGGAAATCAATTTGCCCTACATCACTGCTGATGCCTCGGGCCCGAAACATCTGGTTGTGACGCTGAGCCGGGCCAAGCTGGAGCAAATTACCGAGGATATCGTGCAGCGCACCGTGGGCCCGGTCAGGCAGGCGCTGGAAGATGCCAAACTATCGCCCGCGGCGATTGATGAAGTGATTTTGGTAGGCGGCATGACACGCATGCCAGCGGTGCAAGAGGCCGTGCGCCAGCTCTTTGGTCAAGACCTGCACAAAGGTGTGAATCCCGATGAAGTCGTGGCCGTGGGCGCGGGCGTGCAGGCGGGCGTGTTGGGAGGCGATGTCAAGGACATTTTACTGCTGGATGTGACCCCGCTCACCCTCTCCATCGAAACCCTGGGCGGCATTGCCACCCCCATGATCGACCGCAACACCACCATCCCTACCAGCAAGACACAGTTTTTTACCACAGCCAGCGATAACCAGCGCCAGGTCGAAATTGTGATTGTGCAAGGTGAGCGTACCCTGATTAAAGATAACAAGATTCTCGGGCGCTTTATTTTGGATCAAATTCCCCGGGCCCCGCGCGGCGTGCCTCAAATCGAAGTCACCTTCGACATCGACGCCAACGGCATCCTGCACGTTTCGGCCAAAGATAAAAAGACCGGGCGTGAACAGTCCATTAAAATTACCGCCAGCTCCGGCCTGAGCGAAGAGGAAATTCAGCGCTTGATGGAGGAAGCTGAGGCCCACAAGGCTGAGGATGAACGCCATCGCAAACTTATCGGCGAGCGAAACCGGGCCGATGCCGTCATTTTCCAGACACAAAACGCCATGCAGGAAGCGGGCGATGCACTGCCCGAGGATTTGACCCGCACCCTGCAAGCCAAAATAGCCGCCACGCAAGAAGCCATGACCAGCGATGATTCCGATGCACTGCAAGCTGCCACCGATGCTTTATTGACCGAAAGTCAGCAAATTGGTCAGTTCCTCTATCAGCAGCAACAAGCCGCCAGCGAGACCGAAGAGCTCGAAGAGGCTGAGCCGCAGGTTGAGACCCCGAGCCATGAGGAGCCCGACGTGGAAGAGGGGACATTCCGGGAGACTGAGTAGCCATGCCGGTGCGCCACACCTCAGGCCGCAGATGTGTGGCGCACCTTTGACCATACCCGCCAGTAGCTTTCCATGCGGCGCACAAAAGCGCCCGGTTTTTCAGCGTAAAGCCGAGCGCCCATGTCCAGGCTTTGGGCCTCGAGCTGCCGGCGATAGACCTGGCTCAGGTTAAGGGCCGGGGTCCAAATAGCGGGCGGGGCAAAAAATTGGGTGTTCCGCTGCAAACTGTGCTGAAAATCAGCCAAATCGTGATTCAGGCCTAACAAGTCCGAAAGCGCCACCCACTCGCGATTAAGGCAGGCAAAGGCTGCGGGCCAAACCGGGGTAAGCATGCGCATATGAAAACGTAGATATTTGACTCGCTTGCGCCAATCGTGAAACGTTTCAACCGAGGGCTGCTGCTGGCAGCGCAACATGGCCCGACGCCCGCGCGCATACACGCGACGCATGCCCGCAGCAGGGAAACGATCAGCCTCCAGGGGCAGCGCTGCAAGCTGGGCCCGGGTCTGCTGCAATGGTGGAACAAACTGCAAGAAAAGCTGCTCCGGCTGCACCCGTTCATACACCTGCTCGTGCCAGGCGTGCAAGCGTGTCAGCAGTAACTTGCTTTCTTGAGATGAAAGGTGTTCGGGAAAGCGTTTTTGCAGCGTCAGCAAGGTTTCGGGCAGCACCGCGCTGCTGCGCACCCATGAAAGCTGCCGCCCCAGATCGCGAAAGCGCACATTGAGCTGGGCATAAGTCGCCGCGGGCATTTCATCCCGTACCAGGCGCAGCGTGCCGCGCAGGCACTTGAAGCACTTGCGTACCTCATGCACACGTTTGTCTACCGTCTGCTGGGAGTCGGTAAGATGCCGAAGTGCACTGTCTGTCTGTTCCAGCAGGAGCCGTTTGACCTCAGCCAAAAAGGGATAGCCGGAACGTAGTTGAAATTGAACCGTTGGAGCCATGTCAATCGGGGTGTTGCCAAGCAAGAGGCAGAGAGAGATGAGTCAGATTTTGCTGCCAGTCGTTATCGAAAACATGTTTGAGATAGGTGTAGGCCTGCGCACTTTCCAGTGCCAGGCCCATCTCGCGATTGAGCTTGTTGCTGGCCTCGCTGCCATTGACCGATGAAACCACCACCCAGCGGTCATCGCCCAGAGCCAGCAGATGCAATTTGGCATGGAGACCCGCGCCTGTGGGATTGCCGCGGCGGGCCACCAGGTCGAGATGCTCAGCCTGGGCTACGGCATTGAGTGCATTGACAGTATTCAGATTGCTGCGGGCCTGATAGGGAGCATCAAAGAAACCATCCAACAAGATGCGCACTTTGGCCCCGCGGCGTGCCGCGTCGATGAGCGCTTCCAGTCGCACGTTGGGGTCATCCTGAGCATTGCTGGTGTTGGCTCCCCAGTAAGGATGCTCGTAAAGTTGCTGGGTGAACAGGGCATCGCCAGGCCCGGCGCGGGCGATGAGTGCCAGCAGTGGACTGGGATAAAGCGTGGTTTCCGGTGCGGTAAAGAGCAGAGCCGCAGTGGCATCGGTGGCTTGCAAGGGCGTGGGAAATTGCACCGGATAGCCCTGCAAATTGGGCGGAGCCGGAGGTTGATAGCCAGGCGGCGGTGCGCCATAGGTGTCATGTTCAGCCTGCCAGGGAAAAATGTCAGGCATGGCGGGATTGGCGTCCAGGGTGAAGATGAGCCGGGCCCGGGCCACCAGTACTCGATCTTCCAGGATGATGGCGTAGCCACGACGCCCCAAAGTCTCACCATCCGCCACATCCACCGGCAAGCTGCTGGTCTTGAAATTCTCTGTGCTAACCAGCAGCATTTTGTTATCCACAATGATGAATTTGCTGTGCTGGTAGGGGTAGCGATCATGTGCAGTTCCCACATCGTTCACCATAAAATACACCTGAGCGCCCGCTTCGCTGAGTTGCTGTGCCGCCCAGCGCGTTTCATCAGTAAGTCCTCCCACAGGTCCGCCCTCCAACAGCACGCGCACATCCACCCCGGCCCGAGCGCGGCGGGCCAGCAAACCAATCAAATCGGGATGGTTGATTTCGTAGGCCTCGATGAAAATACTTTGATGCGCTGAGGCCAGCAGCCCCAAAATAGCCAAAAAAGTGTTATCGGGCGCGACCAGCACTTTTGCATTGTGCGGTTGCGTCCAGGTTACGCCGGCTGCCTGCCCCAACCGATGCAGCTCCCAACCTGGATAAGCGGCCCGACGCCCTTTGAGCGGATTGCCATTGCCCTGGGCCCAATCTTCCAGCGTGTCACTATCGGGCACTGCGGGCAACCCACTACCTGGCTGAAACAGACGATAAAAAACCTGTCCTTCGCTGGCAAAGCTATTGCTGGGATGATAGGCTTGCAGCGCCGGGCCCAGCCAACCCTGAATACTAACATCCCCCTTTTTATACACCACAGCATCTGCCATCTGGCCGCTGGGCGTGTACAACACCAACTCATCACCATCATTTTTCAGCGATGGCGCCGTGCCTGTGGCATCGGGAACGGTGTCATCTGTGTTGCGCTGGTATTCGCAGGCCGGGTTTTGGCCCCACAACATCTTAAAAGCCTGAGCCTGACGGGCACACCAAACACGCTGCCCCGGGCTTAGAACCAGATCAGGCAGACGCACCAGGCCCTCGCCATCACCCACCTGCCATCCCCCCAAAAAGAGCGCACCGGGCCCCAGATTTTGAATCTCAAAACCCTCGTCCGCGTCCTGCAACGCCAATCCATCAGGGATAAAAGCACTAAACTGGGCCCGAGCCTGTAACTGCACCCCTCCAACATTGCTGATAACTGGCAAATAAAGTGCTGACCCGCTGGGGGTCGGTGGCCAAGCCTGCACCTGCTGCGCTCCGATGGGGCCAGCAAAAAGCGACAAACAAAGAAGTGCCAAAAGCACAGGGAGTAACAGCCAACGACGGCGCATAAGCCCTCCAAAGCGTAGCAACGGGATTGCCTCAATACTGCCTCTTCATTGTGCCACAGAACTGCACGAAGGCAAAGTGGGCCGATTCCTCTTCGTTAGTTACCCCGCAGCAACGCCAGCGCTTGCTTCACATAAGTATCTTCATTCTCACCACGAGCCACTGCCACATCAGGCTCCAGTCCAGCACCGTCGATGGCGCGATTATTGGGCGTGAACCACTTGGCAAAGGTCACATGCACGGCACTGCCATCCGAAAGCTGATGAATGCGCTGGATGGAGCCCTTGCCGTAGGTCTTTTCGCCAATGAGCGTGGCCCGCTGCCGATCTTGCAACGCTCCGGCCAAAATCTCTGCCGCACTGGCCGAGTTGCCATCCACCAGCACCATCACCTTGGTTTGGGCCGGAACAGTGGTGCCATGACTGGCCTTGTACACCTTCTCGCTGCCATCGACATGTTTTTCACGCAGCACCGGGCCGCCATCCAAAAAAAGGTCTGCCGCTGCCACTGCTGCATCCACCAGTCCGCCAGGATTGCCCCGCAGGTCGATAATCAGCCCCTGCAGTGCCTGTTGTTGTGTCAAATCGTTTAGCGCCATTGCCAACTCGTCATCGGTCAGACCACTAAAATGATCGATGTGAATGTAACCCACATCAGGTGCATCCTCTGGCACGTGCCAGGTAACGCTGGGCAGCTCGATTTCGGCGCGGATGATGGTGAATGCCAAGGTTTTGTCATCACGCCGAACAGTGATGGCCACCTTGCTGCCCACGGGCCCGCGCAGCTTATTGGTCACGGCATCCAAATCTGCGGGCGTGTTCAGTGCCCGACCATCGATATTCAGCAAAATATCGCCCGTCCTCACTCCCGCTTTATCTGCCGGGCGTCCGGCCATGGGCGAAAGTGCTATCTGTCCCTGCTCGTTCAGGGTCAAATACGCGCCAATGCCACCGAATTTACCTTGCAAATGCTCCCGCTCTCGGTTTGCCGACACCGGCTCGATGAAGTAGGTATAAGGGTCATTCAGCGCCTCCAGGCTGCCACGAATGGCGCCATAGGTGCAGGCTTTTTGCGAAGGAAAATCTCCGTAAAAATCCTCGCGGATAATTGTCCATGCTTCTTCCAGCAACTTTTGATCAATGCATTGGGTTGTGTCGGGATGCAGCAGCGCAGCGCTCGCGCCCGCGCCCAGCCAGGCATCATACGCGCGCATAGAAACAGCTCCCAGCAGCATCATGGCCACCGCGGCTAACATGCCCAGCACAAAGTAGCCCCATCGGCGGGGGTCAGGCTGCGCCGGGAGAGGGTGCAGTTTTTTAGGATCATCCATGCGCTCATCATACCTAAAAGCGGGCCGTGCGCCAAACTGGCGGGTGTTCATGGTATAATGGTCGCATGAGTCTGCTGACAACGGTTCGTTCATATATTTCCCGGCATCAGCTTTTGCCTGCTGGCGCTCGCGTGGTGGTGGGCGTTAGTGGCGGGCCCGATTCGTTGGTTTTGCTGCATGTGCTGCATCGGCTGGCCTCTGATGGCGGCTGGCTGTTGCACGTGGCGCATTTGCATCATGGCATGCGTGCCGATGCGGATGCTGACGCCCGATTCGTGGCCGCACAGGCGGCAGCGTTGGGCTTGGGTTGCACGCTGGAGCAGGTCCATGTGCCGCATTTGGCCGCGGCCGCGGGGCTTTCGTTGGAAGAGGCTGCACGCCAGGCCCGATACCATTTTTTGGGGCGTGTGGCTTTGCGTCTGGGAGCAGATGTGGTGGCAGTCGGGCATCACGCTGATGATCAGGCCGAGACGATTGTGATGCACTTGTTACGGGGGAGTGGGCTGGCCGGGTTACGCGGCATGTTGCCATCCACACCTTTGGATGCTTTGCAGTTGCCAGATGCGACACAGTTTGCCGGAGTGTTGTTGGTACGTCCATTTTTGTCCCTTTTGCGAGATGACATTATTGCTTATGCTCGGGCGAATGCGCTGCACCCCCGCCAGGATGCCAGCAATCGCGACGAATCCTTTTTCCGCAATCATTTGCGCCACAGCGTGATGCCCCTGCTTGCCACGTTGAATCCCAAGCTTAGCCGAACCCTGAGCCACACCGCCGCGGCGTTGCAGGGGGATTATCAGGCTTTGGCGGTGCGGCGGGATGCGCTTTGGCAGGCCATGGCGCAGGTGGAGCGGGGACGAGTGCGTTTGCCTCTGGCTGCTTTTCGGAATCTGTTGCCTGGTGATCAGCGGGCGTTGCTACGGCGCGCCATGCAGTTTTTGCGACCGCAGCATCGGAATTTGGGCTGGGAGCATACCGAACGGGTGGTGGCGTTGCTGCAAGATGCGCCTCAGCGGGCCAGTGGCGGGCCCTACACCCTGACAGCGGGCCTGGTGGTCTGGCTCTCTTATCAGTGGCTGGATGTGCAGGAGGTAAATTTTGCTGCATCGGATGCGCCGCAAGTGCATGAGGAGCAGTATTTACCTTTGCCTGGGCAGATAGCTTTGGGGTCTGGCTGGCAGTTGCAGGCCCGAGCGGTGCGCTGGTCGCCGGAGATGCCTCCCTGGCAGCAGCATGCGGGGCCCGATGTTATTTGGTTGCCGATGGATGTGCCTGTGCCCTTGCGTGTGCGGGCCCGTCGCGCGGGGGAGCGCATCATGCTCCTGGGCATGGGCGCGGACAAGGCTCTGAAGGATGTGATGAATGCGCTGAAAATGCCGCGGGCCCTGCGCTGGCAGTGGCCGCTGCTGGTGAATGCCCACGACGAGATTCTGTGGATTGTGGGGCGTCGGGCAGGCGCGGGCGCCCATGTTTCCGTAAGTTCGGGCCAGGCGTGGGAGATTCGGCTGCGTGAAAATGTGAGGCCTGCGGTTGCTGGTTGAGGGCTGTCGGTTCGTAGATCTGGGTTCGCAGTTTACGGGCCGTCTTCCCGCACCCGTCGAAAAACCGTGTCCAGGCGAGTCTGCGACTCGGCGGGTTGACCGCGCCTGCCATCATGCGCCCGCGTCGCCCGCAACCCGCCCAACCTCCAAACCTTGAACCGTGAACTTTGCCCCCCAAAAAATCGTGAATCCCCAAATCTCCAACGCCGCGCAAAAGCCCTCCGCAGCGTTGTGGCTGACAGAGGGCTCTTGCGTGCTTTATGCAGTTGCGACAGGCATTCCGGTCACGAATGGCCGTCACTTATGAACGATACCTGTTATTTCACCAGGATTGTGGTGTAAACTGGTTGACTCTTACCATCCAAGTCTTGTACCACAAATCCCACCTGATACTCGCCAGCCGGGGCATCCAACTCGCGCCATTCCAGCGGCGAATCGCCAAAGGTTACGGTGCCGCCCAGCTCCGAGACAACGCCTGTCATCTTGCCGCTGGCGTCCAGATCAAACCATTTTTCCAGTACTGTGAATTTATCGCCCGGTTGTGGCAGAATTTCGCGGGCTCCGCCATTGAAATCTTTATCGGTGTAGCCGAAAACCTGCTGCAACGTGCCCGTTTCATTGTTAAAATAAAGGCGGGCAAAGCGCTTCTCTCCATCGGCATAAGTGTAAACACCCTCTACGGTGTACACCGCATCCTCACTGCGCAAACCGTAGCGCAGCGGCGAGAATAGTGCTGTCACGGTATGCTGGCCATCGTTGATGCCAAAGAACAGGGGCTCCCATTCAAATTCCAGGGTGAAGGCATCATCGCCCCAGTCGGGATATGTGACACCGCCGGTGGTGCGCTGGTCTGCGCTTTCCAGATAGTCCATATCGGCTACGAAAAGCGAGCGGCCATTGTTATCGAACATGCCGGTGAAAAGATAGATGTAGCCCAGGTTTTCGCCCTGAATGTCGGCGCTGATGACCACAGGCTTACCGGATGAGGCCGTTTTAGCGGAGGTTTTGATGGGAGAAACTTGAATCGAGCCTGCGCCCGGGGCTCTTACCGCTCCCGTGTAGGCTTCGGGCGTGGGAGCATCTGTCTTGGCGTTGAAGCGACGCCCGGTGTAGTGATATGCCAGAAAATCATCCCACAGGGAGTTGTAGGCAAAACGATTGGCGGTTATGGCATAAGACTGAATGCCTGCCACTCGGTTGCTGAACAGACGTGATGCTGGGAAGTAGATGGACATGCCATGCGAGCCACCCTTGCCGCGACCATGGACTTCGGCGGTGACTGCTTGTCCCAGGGCGTTCAGCACCTCGGTGGCCGCAGTTTGTACGCCGTCATTCTGCACTTCCCGCTGGATGAGCTGCACGAGATTGCCTAAATCGAGGTAGGAAGGCCGGGCGTTGCGCCCGAATACGCTGGTGTAGGATTGCGCATAGTTTCGGGCCTTGGCCACCTGCTTTTGGTTGGCACTTTGTAGGGCAAAAGCAAGATGGTTCAGTGCATTGATAAGGTTGGGCATAGCCTGTAAATCGATGGCGGATAACGTGGCCGTATTGCCCATCTTTTGCACAATCTGCCGGGCTGTCACACCGCGACGCCCAACCATGTCGGCCCGGGCGTAATCATCCACAATGCGCTCATCAGCCCGGATGTACGAGCCGACCACCTCTTTGCCCAGCGTCTTGCCATCCATCTCTGGATGTGCCAGCAGGGCTTTGAGGAAGCTGGCATAGGCCCAACCAACCGCAGGTTCTGTTTCCTGCGAGGCCACAGCATAGCGGGCATAGGGTTGCAGTGCCTCGAAAACTTCGATGTGCGCCATCAGGCAGGCATCCAGACCGATGAACTCGAATTTGTCGATGGCGGTGCTTTGCTGAATTTTGGCCAACGAGCGATCCAGCTCATTGAGATAGAGATGATCGCCCAGGGCGCCGGCCAGGGGGATGTTGTCATCGCCGCGGCCGCGGGCGGTGGGGTCAGACCAGCCGCCCGGCCAGCCCATGCCATGATCCGAAAGAATCAGCGCGTATTTATCCGCCGGATAGTTTTGCACGGCCCACTGCACAAAGTCCACCAGCGTGTCACCATCCGACATATTCACTTCACCCAAATCCATGAGTTCACGAGAGCCAATTTGGTTGAGATTGGCGTCATAGGTGACATAAAATCGTTTGGCGGAGGTCCAGTTGCCATCGCCGCGGAAACCACCACGATAGCGATCTATTTGCGAGATGATGGTGACTCGGTCGCTGGAACCGGCACGCTCAGCTTCGTTCAGGTCGATGTCAATATCCTTTTCCAGAATTTTGTCGTCGGCATCCTGGTAGAGCATGACCAGCCAGGTATCGCCATCACCGCTGGCTGCCTGCGGTGGTGCTGCGGGCTCAGCAGTGGGGATGGGGGCCAGTGTGGGTTGTGGCTGCTGCTGTATGGGCTGCTGTTGAACAGGTTGTTGGGCAGGGGGCTGTTCATAGTCAGCCGGGCGTTCACCTCCGCCTCCCAGCAGCTTGGGCAGGATGAAAAAGAGTACAAAGAGCAGTAATAGGCCCATGAGCAGGCAGCCCATTTTGCCGCCGCACCCACTTTTGCCCCTGCTGCCGCCGCCCAGGCCACCTAAGCCGCCAGGCAGGCCGCCGCCCATTGACGGGCGAGGCCGCGGGCGCGATTGCGGGTGAGGCGTGGGGGTGCTCGCACCTGAGGGCCTGGGCGAGGAGGGGCGCTCGCGCGAGGGCCGACTGGCCTGCTCCCGCGGCGCCGATGAGCTTGTACGCCGCCGCCGTTTGGCGCGTAGGGTTCGTTTTTCTTTATCAGGCATTATCTTCTCCGTGTGAATTGTAACGACTAACGTACCCGACTTCAATCACCACAAAGGCGCAAAGACACTAAGAACACCAAGAATTTCAAAGCTTTTTCTTTTCTTCGTGCCTTTGTGGCTTCGTGTCTTCGTGGTTTC
>CAZMDD010000007.1:0-4430 GCA_964565065.1 uncultured Caldilineales bacterium
TCATCGCCCGGGCATTCCAAAAGATGGGGGACGCGGCACAGGCTCGGAAATGGTATCAGGCTTATCTAGACCATGCGCCCGAAGGGGACTTTGCCTTGCAAGCACAGGAATTTTTGCAAACAAAAACGTCCCCCTGATCAGTTATCCTGCCTCGCGTCATTCAGCGTAACGTCCCATCAGACTAAAAATCAGCCCCATATTGGCTTTTTTTCGACTTTAGGTGTAAACTTATCGACGGAAACGCTTTTCTTGTGTCTTTTCGTACGTGTGTGGTGAGATCGTCTGAAAGGCGTCTTTTACAATTTTTGCTTTGATACACCTGTCGTAACGACTAACGTACCCGACTTCAATCACCACAAAGGCACAAAGGCACAAAGACACGAAGAACACCAAGCATTTCAAAACTTTTTCTTTCTTTGTGCCTTGGTGGCTTCGTGTCTTAGTGGTTTCTAGCCGGGCTACCTTAGTCGTAACGATTTTTCTTTCTTTGCGCCATTGTGTCTGGGTGTTCTTCGTGGCATCTGCTTCTGGCCTGTGCTACAATGTTACCTATCACCATCCTACCATCAAATCCAGATGCTTGAAACGTGATGATGCGAGTCAATCGTATCAGACTCATCTAGCTTCTGGACTTTCCCCTCAACATCTCTCAACCACAACACCTCTATGCCACAACAAAACTGGCGCGCCCGCTTTGAGCGCGAAATGCTCATGGCCCAAAAGGCTCGCGAAGAAAATAACGAAGGCAAGGCTCGGGTTTGCGCCCGCCGAGCCGCGGGCCTGGTAGCCAAGGAATATCTCAAACAACGGGGCGTAGCTACCCCGGGCATGACCGCGTACGAACGAGTCAAGCTGCTGCAACACTGGCCCGGCCTGCCCCAGGGTGTGAGCGAACGCGTGGCGCATCTGACCACCCGCGTCAACGAAAACTACCAACTTCCCATCGAGGCCGACCTGGTGGCTGATGCCCGCTGGCTGGCCAAAGCACTGCTAGAAACACCATGACCCAACGTCGCAATAACTTTGTCGATGTCGCCGCTGTTGCCCTGGGACATTTTACCCATGATGTTTACAGCGCGTTTTTGGCCCCGCTGCTGCCTGTTTTGCAGGAGCAACTGGGTATTGGCTATGCGCTTACCGGAAACCTGGCTGTTTTCACACAAATCCCCAGTCTCATCAACCCCTTCATCGGCTACCTGGCCGACCGGGTAAGCCTGCGCTATTTTGTCATCTTTGCGCCCGCCATCACGGCCACATTGATGAGCAGCATCGGGCTGACCAGTAGCTATCTGGCATTGGCCTTTTTGCTGCTGGCCGCGGGCGTTAGCGTGGCCGCGTTTCATGCACCCGCTGGGGCCATGATTGGTGAGCTGGCCGGAGACAAGGTAGGCCGGGGCATGAGTATTTTTATGGCAGCGGGCGAACTGGCCCGCACCCTGGGCCCGCTGCTGGCCGTGGCTGGTGTCGCCTGGTTTGGGCTGGCGGGCCTGTGGCGGCTGGCTTTTGTAGGATGGGCCGTGTCGGCGATCCTGTTTTGGCGCTTGCACAACATCCAGGCCAAGCCGCGCGCGCCCGAAAGTGGCAACTGGGCCCAACTACGCCCCCGCATGATGCGCATCTTCCCCCTGCTGGGCTGGCTGGTGCTGGGCCGTGTCTCGATGCAGGCCGCCATGACCACCTATCTGCCCCTGTTTATGAAGGATGAACGGGGATTGAGCCTGGGCCTGGCCGCGGGCTCGCTGACTATCCTGGAAGCGGCAGGTTTTTTGGGCGCGCTGCTTTCCGGCTCTCTCAGCGACCGCCTGGGTCGGCATCGGATGCTGTTTTTTTTGATGCTCACAGCCCCGCTGCTGATGATTCTCTTTTTGTTCAGCTCCGGCTGGATGGTGATCATCTTGCTCATCGCATTGGGGATGACCGCCATCTCTTTGCAGCCGGTCATCCTGGCCCTGGTGCAAGATTTGTTCCCGGATAATCGGGCACTGGCCAATGGCAGTTACATGGCCATGAGTTTTTCGTTGCGGGCCATTGGCATTTGGGGCATCGGGCTCACCGCCGACCACTTTGGCCTGGTTTCGGCGTTTGTGCTCAGCGCCTTGATTGGACTGCTGGCCATGCCCGCCATTTTCTTCATCCCCAAAACATAAGCTGCATCAGGCGCAACCATTTTGGTGGGGCGGATGCTCGCGCATCATGCGCCCGCGCGACCACCCGCTCCCGGCACTTGGTCATTCGGGCGTGCTGCCATCGGGGTAAATGATGCCGCGGCGGGTTTCCACGATAAGATGATCGACCACAGCTTTCAAATCACCCCCCGATTCTTTATAAACCTTTAGCTGACGATCCGCACTGGTTCCATTCTCTAAGATAGTGTAAATGTGCTCGATGTACTTGCGGCTGCCCAATTCTTCGACATAAGGATCCACCAGGCGCAAAAGCTCACGGATGAGCCAGCGGGTAGGCACAGCTTTCTCCTTGCCCCAATCAATCATATCGCCGTCGATGCCGTAACGTACCGCCCGCCACCGATTTTCTTCGATGATGTCGCGACGATAAAGACGGAAAGTCTGGTTGTGCTGCCGCAAATCCCACATCCAGGCAATGATTGCTTGCAAAAGCGCAGCAACAGCCACAGCTTCATCAATGGTGGTCATGGCATCGGACATGCGGAACTCAAGGGTGGGATAAAGAAAATGCGGGCGGGCATCCCACCAGATTTTGCTCCCGTTAGGAATACAGCCGGTGTTGACCAGGGTATTGACAAACTTTTCAAAAGCTGACCAATCACGGAAATAATCGGGCAGGCCGGTGCGGGGTAAGTCGGAAAACAGCACGGTACGATAAGATTTCAGGCCAGTATTGCGCCCGTTCCAAAAAGGTGATGAGGTGGTCAGGGCCAGGATGTGCGGCAGCAAATAACGGGTAACATTCATGCAATCAATGGCAAAATCACGATCTTCGATACCGATGTGTACGTGCATGCCAAAAATAAGCAGCCGTTGTGCCACATCGCCCAACTCCTGCATGAGCCCGATGTAACGCTCACGCGGGGTCACATCCTGATCCATCCAATGCGAAAAGGGATGCGTGCCCGCGGATGCGATGCGCAAGCCTTTTTGCTCAGCCAGATAGCAAATAGCTCCCCGCTGCCGGGCCAGTTCATCGTGCAGCTCGTCGATGGTCTGGCACACATTGGTTCCCAGCTCTACTTGCGATTGCAGAAGCTCCGGCTTGACTTCCCGATCCACAATCTTGCCCTTTTCGTTAAGAAGCTGCGAAATATAAGATTTTAGCTCTCTGGTTTCGGGATCGATAATCTGATATTCTTCTTCGACGCCAATGGTAAGGGTGGGGGGGATAAGTGAACTCACGATAGCCTCCTGAAAAAGGTGTCAGATGGGAAATGCCGGAAAACAAAAAGCGCTCCTTTAAATAGATGCGCATTTGAAACGTGAGAAAAGCGCCTGTGTATTTCGACCAACTACGAAGATGGATTCGTCGCCATGGCAACCACAGAGTTTCTTGATGGTTTCTTTTCTTCTTTGTGCCTTGGTGCCTTGGTGGTATGCTCTGGATAGTGCTGAGCCGTTACATTTCAACCTTCATGGCATACCTGCGGAATGGCAATTAGTGTTTGTTGCCCGGATCAACAAAGGTTAGCAAAAAGTCAATCTGCTGATCATCCAGCACAGTTTCATCACGCATGACCCTGACATTCAGAGCATAGGTGGCATCGGGCACAGGCGGTTTTTTGAGGTGCATGGTCAACGAGATGTAGGTATCGCGCCAATCGACCAACAGCATTTCAGAAACAACATTGTTTTGAGCGTCACGACAAAACATTTGCACCACCACGGGCGTGGCAAACGCACTTAGTTGCACCCGAACCCAAAGTTTTTTCAAATCGGGATAGGGATAAACTGCGATGCGTTCGACATCGAGTTCTTTGGTATCGAATCGAAAGGTAAGGCCCCGCTGCATTTCTTGCTGGGCTGTCGAAATTTGGCAACTGCTCATAAAAACCTCGCAGGCATCGGGTCGGTGCAGAATGTTGGCGATGCCTGGTATTTGGGATAACGGGAACGGATGGGAGTCGAACCCACCGCGGACGTCTCCGCGACGCCCGCCACCGATTTTGAAGACCGAGGCGCCCACCGGGACGCATCCGCTCCCAAAATATCAAACTAGGGTGTAACGATGCAAATACAATGGTAAACGCAGAACCGAATTTGGGCAAATTATGACGACACAGGTGCATGATGTGCGGGCAGGACCGCGATTGTACTCAAAAAATGTAACGACTAACGTACCCGACTTCAATCACCACAAAGGCGCAAAGACACTAAGAACACCAAGCATTTCAAAGCTTTTTCTTTTCTTCGTGCCTTTGTGGCTTCGTGTCTTCGTGGTTTCTAGCCGGGCTACCTTAG
>CAZMDD010000008.1:0-17276 GCA_964565065.1 uncultured Caldilineales bacterium
ACTTCAATTTCACCGGGTCCCTCGTTGAGACAGTGCTCCGCTCGTTACGCCATTCGTGCGGGTCGGAACTTACCCGACAAGGAATTTCGCTACCTTAGGACCGTTATAGTTACGGCCGCCGTTCACCGGGGCTTCGGTTCAAAGCTTCGCCTTGCGGCTAACCTCTCCCCTTAACCTTCCGGCACTGGGCAGGCGTCAGCCCCTATACTTCACCTTACGGTTTAGCAGAGACCTGTGTTTTTGGTAAACAGTCGACAGAGCCATTTCACTGCGGCCGCTTCGGGCTCGAACAAGCATGTTGTCTCACCCTAATGCGGCGATCCTTCTCCCGAAGTTACGGATCTATTTTGCCTAGTTCCTTAACGAGGGTTCTCCCGATCCCCTTGGTATATTCTACCCGTCTACCAGTGTCGGTTTGCGGTACGGGCACCAGAATTTCAACGCTTAGAGGCTTTTCTCGGCAGCATGGGCTCACCCACTTGTGGCGCTAAGCGCACCGCCATCACTCCTCAGCTCAGTTCACGGATTTTCCTATGAACGTCAACACCTACGAGCTTGGAACCTGAATCCAATAACAGGCTGGGCTACCCTACTGCGTCCCCCCTTCACTCAATTCTGGTGGTACAGGAATATTAACCTGTTGTCCATCGGCTACGCCTTTCGGCCTCGCCTTAGGCCCGACTAACCCGACGCGGATTAACCTTCCGTCGGAAACCTCAGACTTACGGGGAATGTGTTTCTCACACATTTTACGCTACTCATGCCAGGATTCGCACTTCTGCCCGCTCCAGCCGTCCTCACGGTCGACCTTCGCAGCTGGACAGAACGCTCCCCTACCACTCCCGATGACCCGCAGGCCATCAGAAATCCACAGCTTCGGCGATAGACTTGAGCCCCGTTGAATTTTCGGCGCAGCATCGCTAGACCAGTGAGCTATTACGCACTCTTTGAAGGATGGCTGCTTCTAAGCCAACCTCCTGGCTGTCACTGCAACACCACATCCTTTCCCACTTAGTCTATACTTAGGGGCCTTAGCTGGTGATCTGGGCTGTTTCCCTCTCGACGATGAAACTCATCTCCCACCGTCCGACTCCCAAGCTCTGGAGTACCGGCATTCGGAGTTTGATTGGGTTTGGTAAGCTCTAAGCCCCCTAGCCCATTCAGTGCTCTACCTCCGGTACTGAACGCTTGAGGCTAGCCCTAAAGCTATTTCGGGGAGAACCAGCTATCTCCAGGTTCGTTTGGCATTTCACCTCTATCCACAGCTCATCCCCCAATTTTGCAGCATTGGTGGGTGCGGGCCTCCAGTGGGTGTTACCCCACCTTCACCCTGGCCATGGATAGCTCACCTGGTTTCGGGTCTACTCCCAGCGACTCGATCGCCCTGTTCAGACTCGCTTTCGCTTCGGCTCCGGCTGTTACTGCCTTAACCTCGCCACTGAGAGTAACTCCCTGGCTCATTCTCCAAAAGGCACGCCGTCACACATTACCAAATGGTCATAGTGCTCCGACTGATTGTAGGCTCACGGTTTCAGGTTCTATTTCACTCCCCGCACTGGGGTGCTTTTCACCTTTCCCTCACGGTACTTGTTCACTATCGGTCGCCAAGCGTATTTAGCCTTGGGAGGTGGGCCTCCCAGCTTCCCACAGAATTAGCGTGCTCCGTGGTACTCAGGAACACCAACAGGAGTCTGATTTGATTTCGCATACGGGACTATCACCCTCTTTGGTTGATCTTTCCAGGATCATTCCGCTATCAATCAGATTTGTAACTCCTCGAAGTCCTGGCAGAGACTTCATTTGGGTCCTACAACCCCTGTACAGCAACGTCTGCCAACTATCACGCTGTACAGGTTTGGGCTAATCCCCTTTCGCTCGCCACTACTCAGGGAATAATCTCTTTTCCTCGAGGTACTTAGATGTTTCAGTTCCCTCGGTTACCTCCACCCTGCCTATGTGTTCAGCAGGGGGTGCATGGGTATTGCCCATGCGGGTTTCCCCATTCGGAAATCCTCGAATCAACGCTTGCCGCAGCTCATCGAGGCTTATCGCAGCTAGCCACGTCCTTCTTCGGCGCTTGGCGCCAAGGCATCCACCGTGAGCCCTTAGTAGCTTAATCTACATAAGGAACAATGAATTGAAGTTATTTTTGTGTATCCTATCCAATTTTTAAGGTGCCAATGGGCAAGGTGTATCTCACACCTCTTTCTGAGGCCAAAATGGTTTAGTCTCAGAAAGAGAAGGAAGATGATGTAGCGTTGTCCAGGCAAAGCCTGTCGAGTGAAAAGGTGGGCCTGACTGGACTCGAACCAGTGACCCCTGCGTTATCAGCACAGTGCTCTAACCGACTGAGCTACAGGCCCGGGGGCTTTAACAGCTAAAGAGTAATAGGAAAGCAGCAATCAGGGTCTCGGTTCACATTTTGTGAAGTTTTGACCTGGGAGTGTCCATCTGTTGTACGCTTTTGCGCCGACAGTAGGTTGTTCTCCCTAAAATAAAAGGAGGTGATCCAGCCGCAGCTTCCGCTACAGCTACCTTGTTACGACTTCGTCCCAGTTACCAGTCCCACCCTAGGCAGCCGCCTCCCTTGCGGGTTGGCCAGCCGACTTCAGGTGTTACCAGCTCCCATGACGTGACGGGCGGTGTGTACAAGGCCCGGGAACGTATTCACCGCGCTATTGCTGACACGCGGTTACTAGCAACTCCGACTTCATGCAGGCGAGTTGCAGCCTGCAATCCGAACTGAGACCGGCTTTGATGGGATTAGCTCCATCTCGCGATTTGGCTACCCGTTGTACCGGCCATTGTAGCGTGTGTGTAGCCCTGGACATAAAGGCCATGCTGACTTGACGTCATCCCCTCCTTCCTCCGGCGTTAAACCGGCAGTCTCGCCAGACACATGTAACTGGCAACAGGGGTTGCGCTCGTTGCGGGACTTAACCCAACACCTCACGGCACGAGCTGACGACAGCCATGCAGCACCTGTGTACGCTCCCCGAGGGGTCGGTCACCTTTCGGATCTCTACCACGTACATGTCAAACCCAGGTAAGGTTCTTCGCGTTGCATCGAATTAAACCACACGCTCCGCTGCTTGTGCGGGCCCCCGTCAATTCCTTTGAGTTTTAGCCTTGCGGCCGTAGTCCCCAGGCGGTGAACTTAACGCGTTAGCTGCGGCACCGACGCCATAACAGCGCCGACACCTAGTTCACATCGTTTACAGCGTGGACTACCAGGGTATCTAATCCTGTTCGCTACCCACGCTTTCGCTCCTGAGCGTCAGGAACAGGCCAGAAAGTCGCCTTCGCCACTGGAGTTCCTCCCGATATCTACGCATTCCACCGCTACACCGGGAATTCCACTTTCCTCTCCTGTCCTCAAGCCCCACAGTATCCAACGGCCTCTCTCAGTTAAGCCGAGAGCTTTCACGTCAGACTTATGGAGCCGCCTGCGAGCGCTTTACGCCCAGTAAATCCGGATAACGTTCGCCTCCTACGTTTTACCGCGGCTGCTGGCACGTAGTTAGCCGAGACTTATTCTTGCGGTACCGTCCTTTCTCTTCCCGCATAAAAGGGGTTTACGACCCGAAGGCCTTCATCCCCCACGCGGCGTTGCTGCATCAGGCTTTCGCCCATTGTGCAATATTCCTCACTGCTGCCTCCCGTAGGAGTCTGGACCGTGTCTCAGTTCCAGTGTGGGGGGTCACGCTCTCACGCCCCCTACCGATCATCGCCTTGGTGGGCCATTACCCCGCCAACTAGCTAATCGGCCGCGGACTCCTCCCGAAGCACCTGAATTTTACTTATCGAAACATCCGATTCAATAAGCATATGCGGTATTAGCTGCCATTTCTAGCAGTTATCCCCCACTTCGGGGCAGATTATCCACGTGTTACTCACCCGTTCGCCACTCGCCCGCCGGTTTCCGAAGAATCCGGCTGCTCGTTCGACTTGCATGTGTTAGGCACGCCGCCAACGTTCATCCTGAGCCAGGATCAAACTCTTCGACAAAAATTGATTGTTTCCTGTTTGTTACAGGTCACTGTTTCGAAGCCCTGACTGCACAAGCTTTCCTATCACTCTTCAACTGTTAAAGTTCTGGACGTTTACCATTCAAAGGCATATAAAAACGCCGACACTAGAGAAGACACACATGTCGACGGAAAGTTACAACGCCTCGGTGTAAATTTTAGCTTCACCCTGAATGGTATTTCCTTTTATTAAGGTCATTTGTTGCTGTGACCTCGCTCAACTGCAAGAGGCATTCTAGCACATCTTTAAGCGTTTGTCAAGCCTTTTTGAAGACTTTTTTGAGGTTTTTTCAAAACTCGTTTTTTAACGCTTTGGGCCTGTTTTGCGGGCCGTTTTCGATGTTTGCAAGGTGCCGTATCGCTGAACGCAAGACCCACTATACCACACGGTTTTTGATTTGTCAATACCTTTTTTGAACAAATTTCGGTTTTTCCTGAAATTAGGTTGTTTTCGTGGCTTTGGCTGTTTTTGTGCCGTGGGGTTGGTCTAAATGTCGCGGCGACCTTCCAGGGCCCGGCTGAGGGTGACTTCGTCTGCGTATTCGAGATCGCCGCCCACGGGCAGGCCGCGGGCCAAGCGGGTGACGCGCACGCCGCGGGCATGGAGGAGTCGGGCCAGGTACATGGCGGTGGCTTCGCCTTCCATGTTGGGGTTGGTGGCGATGAGGATTTCGGCGATGGCGTTTTTTTGCAGCCGCTCCAGCAGGGGTTGAATGCGCAGGTCTTCGGGCCCGATGCCTTCTACCGGGTTGATGACGCCGTGCAGGACGTGGTAAAGGCCTTTGTAGGCATGGGTGCGCTCGATGGCTACAACGTCCATGGGGTCTTCGACCACGCAGATGAGGTGTTGGTCACGGCCGGGGTCGCGACAGATTTCGCAGGGGTCTGTTTGTGAAAGGTTTTGACAGTGGCTACAGTAGAGGATGTTTTCTTTGAGGGTGGCAATTGCCTGGGCCAGGGTGTTAACTTGCTCATCGGGCATGCGCAGGATGTGGAAGGCGAGTCGGGACGCGCTTTTGGGCCCGATGCCGGGCAGGCTTTCGAGGGCGTCGATGAGTTGTTGGATGGGTTGGGCTACGCCGTACATGAGGGGATTGGGTTTAGAGGAGGCCTGAAGGGAGGTCGAGGCCTGCGGTGAGGCCGCCCATGCGCTCTTCGGAGAGTTTTCGGGAACGTTCCAGGGCTTCGCTGACGGCGCTGAGGATGAGGTCTTCCAGCATTTCGACATCGTCGGGGTCAACGACTTCGGGCTGGATGGTGATGGTGAGGATTTCTTGCTGGCCGTTGGCGGTTACTTTGACCATGCCGCCGCCAACGCTGGCTTCGACTGTTTCTTCGGCCAGGGCGGCTTGGGTTTGGGCCATTTGTTCCTGCATGGCTTGCAGTTGGGCCATCATGTCGGCGCCGCCACCGCCACTGCCGGGCATGCGGGGGTTTTTGGCGCGGGAGCCGGGGGAACGGTAGGATCGGGGGGCTTTTTTTCGTTTTGCCATGATGTTGTTTCTGTGTGTAGGGGGAGGGAGGGTTGTATGGGTGAGAAGATGTTGTGGTTGATGCGATGGGGTCTGGTTGCGCCAGCAGTGGGGGTTAGGTTTCGAGTTGGCCGCCCCATTTTTTTAGGGCGTGTTGGGTGACGGGGTGGTTGGCGAGGCTGGGCGCAGGGTCAGGTTGGGACGGTTTGGCTGTTGTTTTTTTGGACGGCGCAGGGGATGATGAGGGGGGGGTGTCGCCGATGATGGTGGCGCGCATGGGGCGTCCCATGATTTGGGAGAGGGCGTTATGCAGGGCGTCGATGTTGGACTGGACTTGTTCTCGATGGAATTCGTAACGGAAGTGGATTTGCAGGGTGTCTTCTTGCAGGCTGACAGGTTCGCCAGAGCGCAGCAGGGCTTGCAGGCGGGGATGGCTGCGGCGCAGGGTGCGCAGGAGTTGCCGCCAGGTGTCGCCCAGTTGGCCGCTGACCGGGGTGGCAGGGGCCGGAGGTGGGGGTTCGGTGCTGGCGGTGCGGCGGGCGACGGGCTTTTTGGGGGATGAGGGGGTGACCGCGGGCCTGGTTTTGGTTTTTTGGGCCGGGCGGGCAGGTGGAGGGGATGTTGCCTGGGTCCGGGATGGCGGGGGGGGCGCAGCTAACTCTGTTTGGGCTGAGTCAGATGCGATTTCTCCCACATGCAGGGCATCCAGCAGGGCCAGTTCGACAGGTAGATAGCCTGCAAAGGGGGTTTTGAGGGCTTGGCCTGCTTCGGTGAGGGCACGAATGGTGTGCAGTAGTTGTCCGGGGGTAAATTGGGCAGCTTGTTTTTGGGCGATGGCTAGCAGGCTGTCAGGAAGATCGACCAGTTTGGGGTCTCGCCCCACGTTGAGCAGGAGGAGGGTGCGCAGTTGGTCGATGATTTGGTTGACGAATTGGTTGAGTTCGATGCCTTGGTCGATGAGTTGGTGCAGGTTGGTGAGGACTTGGGCGGGGTCGCCTGCGGCCAGGGCGTCGATAAAGTCGCTGATGGCCAGGCCGGAGACCATGCCCAGGATTTCTCGTACCAGTTCGTCATCGATTTGGGTGTGGCCGTAGGATGCGACTTGGTCTAGCAGGCTGATGGCGTCGCGCATGGACCCGGTGGCGCTGCGCCCGATGATGCCCAGGGCTTCGTCGCTGATGCTTAGGCCTTCTTGCTGGGCGATTTGACCCAGATGGTGGCTGATTTGCTGGGTGCTGATGCGATGGAAGTCGAAGCGTTGGCAGCGTGAGAGGATGGTGGCCGGGATTTTGTGGGGCTCGGTGGTGGCCAGGATGAAGATGACGTGGGCAGGGGGCTCTTCGAGGGTTTTGAGCAGGGCGTTGAACGCGCTGGTGGAGAGCATGTGGACTTCGTCGATGACGTAGACTTTGTAGCGGGCTTCGCTGGGGGCGAAGGCTACTTTTTCGATGAGGGCGCGCACGTCGTCGACGCTGGTGTTGGAGGCGGCGTCGATTTCGATGAGGTCCATGAGACGCCCCTGGTTGATGGCGGTGCAGATGGGGCAGGTGTTGTCGGGCCGATGGTTGACATCGTCGGCCAGGCAGTTGACTGCTTTGGCCAGGATGCGGGCGGTGCTGGTTTTGCCGGTGCCGCGCGGGCCTGTGAAGAGGTAGGCATGCCCGATGCGATCCTGGCGCATGGCGTTGCGCAAGGTTTCGGCAACATGGTTCTGGCCGACAACGTCTTCGAAGGTTTGGGGGCGATAACGCAGGTAAAGGGCGTCTGTCATGGTGGCTATGGGGTGTTGGGTAGGGAACTTATGCGTTTTTGGGTAACGACTAACGTACCCGACTTCAATCACCACAAAGGCGCAAAGACACTAAGAACACCAAGTATTTCAAAGCTTTTTCTTTTCTTCGTGCCTTTGTGGCTTCGTGTCTTCGTGGTTTCTAGCCGGGCTACCTTAGTCGTAATGCTGCATATTTGAAACTTGGAAAAGCGCTGGGCCTCTCGGCGAACAGCGAGGATGGCAACCACAGATGGCACAGATTTCGCAGATTTTTTCGTGCCTTGGTGCCTTGGTGGTGCGCTCCGGATAGCGATAAACCATTACATTTCAACTTTCATAGCATCATCTACTTAACGTTCGGCGACCTGCCAGCGATGATTGGTGCTTGATTTGCAGGAGGTTTGCACGGGGCCGTGGAATCACCTATAATCAATGTGGCAATGTGCCGATAAAGCTGCTAAGGCCACAAATGTTCCAGGATTCGATGATGTTGTGCCTTGGTGGCTAAAAAGGTCGGCACTAAAATTCTTTTCGCTCATGGGAGGCCCGTTATGTCCACTGTTGAACAAATGAAAACTCAGGCCCGAGAACGTGTCTGGAAGAGTATGGCTAAAAGTGGTCATCCACCGGCCAGCATTCCGGCTGATGAGCTGGAAACGTTGGTAGATGCTCTGCTGGATGGTGTGATGGTGCTGGTGGATGAGGCTTTGGAGGACGTGGGCCTGCCATCTCGCAGCTCAGGTGTTGGTAATGTGCTGGAAAGTGATGAGGAGGTGTTGTGGGAAGGACGCCCCTTCCTCTCGGTGGTCACCAGTTATCAGATTACCACAGAGCGGGTGCGCATTGTGCATGGGCTGCTGGGTAAGGAGCGGGATGACATTGAGCTTATTCGGATTCAGGATCTGGATTTTCATCAAAGTGTGACGGAGCGGGCCCTGGGCATTGGTGATATTCTCATTAAAAGTGCCGATCCATCGCTGCCGGAAACCTCGCTGAATAATATCAAGCAGCCTAATGAGGTGCATGAAATTTTGCGGCGGGCCATGCTCAATGCCCGAAAGCGCTTCCGCTACAGTGTCCACGAAGAGATGTAGCGATAACGAAAGTTGTTAACGTACGACTCGCGAGAAGTGCATGACGATTTCTTGTCTGCCCCACAGGCGTTCGCTAAAACCGGTAAAGGTGAAGCCCTGGGAAAGATAAAAGGCGATGGCAGGATGGTTTTTCGTGCTCAGGGCAATCTCGAAACTGCGCAAATGCCGCTCTCGCCCCCACTCAATGGCTCGGGCCAGCAGGGCGGTGCCAACGCCTTGCTGGCGAGAATCGGGGGCTACAACGTGCCGATGGATGTATCCGATTTTATCTTGCGGCTGAATGGCCATGTGGATGTAGCCCAAAATTTTGTTCACGCGCCGCGCGGCATAAATGCCATCACCTCGTTGCCAGGCTTTGGTTAAATCACGCTCTTCCAGGGGGGTGGCAATGGTCATGGGGCGGGGCAGATGCACCAGATTGAATTGTACCCGAAACTGGTTAGAGGCAGGTTGCAGGTTCATCTGCCACACTTTGGTGGTGGTGTACGAGGCATCCAGTTGGGCGCATTCGTTCAAATCGTGCAGGGTAGGGCGGCGAATGTAAATCATGGCGGCAATTGGCGTGAGATGCTGAGATGGGGGAATTTAGGATTCGGGCAGGGCCATGCGTGAAAGTGCGGCTGAGATGCTGTCTCCGGCCCGCAAAACATAGACGGGGATTTGGCTGGCCCAGAGTTCGGTCAGAATGGGCTGAAAGGGGGGCAGGGGACCGAAGGTGGCGCCAGCGATGACGATGGCGGTAACGCTGATGCCGCGACGCCGATAATCTCGTAATGCGCTGACCCAGGCGTTGTCGGCAGAGGCTGAGATGGCAACAACGGTGGTGTTACGGGAAAGAAAGTGGCCTTCGGCAACGAGCACGCGGTCAAAGCTGACACTGGGCCCGGGCTCGACTACGGCCAGGGTTTCGAGGATTTTGGTAAATTGCCGATGACCTCGTTCCAGTTGCAGTATTTGGCGCTGGGGTGCATAGGTGATGAGTCCCACGGCCCGGCGCTCGATGAGATAGCGTTGGGCAATGGACGCGGCTGCGGCTGTGCCATATTCGATGGTGGCGGGCAGGAGGGCAGGTTCACTTTTTCGTGGCTTTGGGCCTGAGGCCGCGGGGATAAACGTGGGGATGGCTGGCTCGAAGGGAGAGGCCGCGTGCCAGGATTCATCCAAATCCAGTAATAGCCAAACATCGCTGGTGGGATCCAGCTCAAATTCTTTGGCAATCAGGCGCCCGGTGCGGGCGGATGAGGGCCAGTGGATGCGGTTGAAGCTGTCGCCGGGGACGTAATCTCGCACCGAGGCCACGTTGGTGGTAAGGTAATGGGTACGAAAACGGGCGACTTTGCCCCCCGGGGCCCGGCCAGGAGGAAGCTGAAAGCCCGGGATGTCGTAAGTGGCGGGGTAAACAAGGATGTTGTGATAGCCAGGAATGGGGCGTTTAAACTCGAAGATGCCCAGAGGATCGCCGCTGCGAAGCTGCACAGGGCCCAGATGGTAGCGTCCGCGACGCACGGCAGGAGTGCGCACTTTCCAGATGTGCTTGCGCTTGCGTTTGAGTGCCACCAAAACTCGGGAGGCGCGATGGCCGGGCAGGTCTGACTGGTCGGTGATTTCGACCCAGATTTTGGGAAGCCGTCCCTGGTTGCGGGCCTCGAAGGATTCTTCGACAATCCTGCCCACTTGGCTACGCGGCGTGCGCACGCGACGCAAGATTTCCAGGTTGCGGATGTTTTGCCAGGCCCAAATCCAAGAGAGGATGAGGGTCAGGGTGATGAGATAGAAGGTGTTGTAGAGAATATCGCGTCCTGTTTTCAGGGCTGCCGCAGCACTTAGCAACCACACAATCAGGGCAATCCAGGTGGGTAGACGCACGATGAAGACCGAAAGCTGTCAGGCAGACGCAATGACCCGGGAGCCGGGCACAGGGATGGTTTCCATGATTTCGCGCAGGATGGTTTCGGCGCTGATGTTTTTGATGCGGGCAGAAGGGCTGATGATGATACGATGGGCCAAGGTGGGCACAGCCAGTGCTTTGATGTCGTCGGGCAGTACAAAATCGCGCTGCTGCAACGCTGCTCGGGCCCGAGCAGTCTGGAACAAGGCCAATGAACCGCGGGGACTGGCTCCCAGATAAACATCGGGATGCTCTCGGGTGGCCTGCGACAAGGTGACGATGTAGCTCTTGAGCTGCTCATCCATGTAAATGTGCTTGACTGCGTTCTGGGCCTCCATCAGCTCGGCATCGCTGACCACTTGCTGCAAATCATGGATGGGGTGGTGATCCTGCTGGGAATCGAGGATGGCAATCTCATCCTGGCGTTGAGGATAGCCCAAGTTGATGCGCATGAGAAAGCGATCGACCTGGGCTTCGGGCAGTGGGAAGGTTCCTTCGTATTCGATGGGATTTTGGGTGGCCAGAACCAGGAAGGGGCGCTGCATGGGATACGTTTTGCCATCGATGGTCACTTGTCGTTCTTCCATGGCTTCCAGCAGCGCAGCCTGGGTTTTGGGGGTGGCCCGGTTGATTTCATCGCCCAGGACGATTTGCGCAAAGATGGGCCCGGGCCGAAATTCGAATTCACGGGTCTTTTGATTATACACCGAAACACCGGTAACATCGCTGGGCAGCATATCGGGGGTGAATTGGATGCGATTAAAGTCGCAACCAATGGAGCGGGCCATGGCTCGGGCCAGCATGGTTTTCCCCAGACCGGGAACATCCTCGATGAGGAGGTGACCTTCGCACAACAAGGCCAGCATGGTGTATTCGATTGCTTGTTTTTTACCCAGGATGACGCGCGACACGTTATCGGAGACACGCTGTACAAAATGATGAACCAGTGATAAATCTGCCATAGGGAAAGGTGTGATGAGTGAATGATGGAAATCATCGTTGACTAACCTGGATTGTATCACATTCCGCGCCCATTCCCAATCCCACAAAAAAACGCCCCGGTGGTTTCGGGGCGTTCATAACCAAATGGGACGTTCTCAAAAATCAGGCCAAATCGATGGCTTTATTTTCGTTCAGCCGGAATCGCGCATGCCAATCACTACGGGGATGGTTTGCAACAGAATTCGAAAATCGAGCAAGAAGGAGGCGTTTTTGAGATATTTCACATCCCACTTGACAATCTCGGGAAAGGGGATGCTGCTGCGCCCGTTGATTTGGGCCAGGCCGGTAATGCCGGGCAGCACCGAGAGCCGGGGCAAGTACCAATCCAGATAGGCTTCGGCTTCGTAATCGATGGAAGGACGCGGGCCTACCAGACTCATATCGCCTTTGAGAATGTTGAAAAGCTGTGGCAATTCATCCAGGCTGGTTTTGCGCAGGAATTTGCCCACACGGGTGATGACCCGACCATTATGCTTGGGTTTGAGCAAGCCCCCATTCTCTTTGGGAGCCTGCGTAATCTCGCCCCGGATAACCTTCTGGGCGAATTCCCGATTCGCTTGCGAATGATCCAGATTATGAATCATGGAGCGGAATTTGTAGAAATCAAAGACCTTGCCGCCCAAGCCAACTCGTTTTTGAACAATGATAACGGGATCGCCATCATCCAGTTTGATGGCCAGGAAGATAAGCAGGAACACAGGAGCCAGTACAATCAATGCCAAAAGCGCCACGGTAAAATCAAAGACCCGCTTCATCACACGATAATGGGTGGGCAGCCCGGCAACAGGCACACGGACGGTGATGTAGGTATCGGTGTTGGCGAAACGGGATGAGGCTGAACGTAATGTTGGCGTGACCATTCGGGATTGAGTTGTCAGCATGGTTGTGTGCTTCCTTGTCGTAGATGAAAAGGTTTCCCGAAGATTGACGGGGAGAGGGAGAAAGCGCCCCATCCCGGCACGCAGCCAGGGTGGGGCGTTGAGCGCATTAGGGAATTTGAATAAGCGGGAGGTAGAGGTAGCGCTTGATTTCGACAGGAGGATGTTTGAAGTCGACGCGCAGCATGTTGTTGGTGCTTACAAAGATCGCGATGCTGGCTGGTTCGAGTTGTTCGTAGCCAGCGGGCGCAGTGGCCGAAAGGGTGTACTGTCCCGGCGCTACGTCGCTCATTTCGTAGTAGCCGCTGCCGGTGGCGGTGGTTTGATAATTGGTCGCGCCCTGCAGCTTGATTGTTGCGCCATGAATGCCCGGTTCATTGGCATCGCGCACGCCGTTTTCGTTCATATCGGCGTAAACAAAGCCTTTCACGCCAGTTTTGACCGGGGGCGCAAAAGCATCGACCCGTTGGATGTCTACATGATGGATGTATTCGTTACCATCCAATGCGCCGGTATCGGGATCGCGTGAGTCGATGGCAATGTCGGCTTCGCCGTTGAACAGGCCGTTGTTAAAGCTACCATCTTCAATGAGGAATGTGGCAACCTTCCACTGTCCACTATCGGTTTTCGTGACTGCGTGGTCTGTGGTGTTCAGCACGCCCGAGGTGGGCAGACCGCCATCCAGGGCCAAACCGAGCTGCGGTGTCCAGTTGTTGATGGCGTAGGGCACTGCAATTTTCGGGCCGGTGGTGCTATCGTATTGCAGGAACCATTTATCGGAGCCTACATCCTGGTAGGTTACCGTGACAATGGCCTTGAAGCTATCGGCTTGGGTGTGATCGAAATAGCGATCAGCAGCATCGAAGATGAAACGCACCTGATTGGTGGCTTGGTCGGTGCGACGGGCCACCCAGCCAGGATCGACCTGGGTTTGCACGCCCGTATCTGGACGATTGAGACGGTAGAGGCCCGCTCGCCCCATCTGTGGATCGTAGGGGTCGGTGTTTTTGTGCCACCGTTTCTGATAGGCGGTGGTGCTGTTGCTACCAGTCCAGGTGATGCGGGGATCATCGGTGACAGGGATGGTCACTGCCTGGAAGTCGGAGTAATCTTTTTGCGTAAGGAAGAATTCGTAGTTTCCGATAACTGGCCAGGAGCTGGAGCTGGTAGTCCAGGCATAATTCAGGAAGAGGGGATTACGGTGTTCACGCATCCGGGACCAAATGCTGGGCGGCTCATCTTGTCCAGGCAAGAAGCCTTTGCCCATGTATTTTGTTGTCCACTTGGCAATGTCACGATTGAGCTGCGTATCCATGCCCGGGTAGGTCCAAAAGCCGGAAAGCCGAATGTAGTCGGTATGGAAATGCAAAGCCCGAGCCATAGCAGCGTAAAACTCGTTCTCGGTTCCTGTCATGTAACCGTAGGTTTCAAGCTGAATGGGGATGCTGTTCTGATAAAGCACCGCTTGGTCGTACATGCCGGTGCAGTTGGTGGTAGGGTTCGGATCGTCACACAAGAGCGAGCCCACAAAGTCGGAAGTCATGCCGTTGATGGAAACACCAATGCGTTTTTGATTGGCGTAGCTGGCAATGTCGCGGCGCTCCCAGAATTTGCGGTAAGCCGGGGCATTTTGCACGGTTAGTGAAAGCCGCGGGAAGCCGGAGCCATCATAAAACGCGTCGGCATACATATCCATGACCGCTTTTTCGTAAGTCACCCAATCGGCCACCGAAACATGCTTCAGCAAGAAGTCATCGTCGGTGTTGTCGACAGGAATGTTCTCACCATCTTTGCCTGTACCAATGGAAATCCAGCCGATATTGTCTCGGTAGGAGGCGTCTAGCAGGTGGTCGGCTAAAGCGTGAATGAATTTATTGTACTGTTCCCAGTAATAATCGTTGTTGTAGTCAGGCACATACCAGTCGCCGCCATAATTGGTGCAACCAGCATAATTGCGCTGATCCGCAACATCTGCCACCAAAACAGCATCATCACTGGTGCCCATCTGACCGTCACGCCCTTTTTGAACGTATTCGGGGATGGCATCGACTCCTTGATCGACAACGCCACAAGGTGATGAGAGGCGGCCCGTGTAGGTGTTGATGGCAACACCAATGCCGGTGTAACCTACTGCTAATTTTGCAGCCACCCACTGATCCAAGCGGGAAAAATTATATTGGCCCGGAGCGGTGTTGAAGGTTGCCCATGTCCAAAACTGATAAACACCATCAGCATGAAATTGTTGGCCAGTGCGGTGATCCCAGGTGCCACCGATGATGTAGAAGGCGGGATCGCCTCCGGGCGGTGTTACAAATTTTGCGCTCTCAGGTTGAGGTGCGGGGGTTGGTTCGATGGTGTCACCAGAATCAAGCTGCGGTGCGCTGCTATTTTGCGAAGTTTGTGTTTTTGCGAAAGCGACGGGGGTTGAAATAAGAATCGTCAACAGAAGTACGATTGTCGCGAGCAGCAAGAATGTCTTCTTGTGCATGGTTAGGAAGGACCTCCGTGAATTGTGGGCAGGAAGAGAGGATGTGTCCAAGACTCAAGTTTATTTTGACGAGAATGATACACATGCTATCTGCCTAGCCTCTATTCTAGTAGATTGAGATGAAAATCGAATGAAGATCGTAATCTGCAAAGATGACAAAACCTTCATAAAGAATCATTTTATACGTTTTGCCACGGGCACGGGCGGAATCATATCATAAGGGGCTGGTTTTGCGGCAAATGCCAAGATGCGCAACGCTGGCCCGCATGACGCAATTCTTTGCCCTCACCTGACTGATAGCTATCTCAGGGATGAGACAAATTGGGCGATTTCAAGATGCAGGGTGGTCTGAGGCGGCTGATAGGGCCGCAAGGTGGCTGTGCGGGCTGTTTGGATGGCCGCGGGCAGGTCGTCCAGATGGGGACAGGCCACTAAATAGCCTTCGTCCCCGAATTGGCGTAAAATTTGCTCCTGATGTTTGTCAAAGCGATCAGGATTGGGAACGCTGACCAGGGGCGTGCCCGCGTACAACACATCGACCGTTGTGCCAAAGCCGCCGTGGGCAATGACCAGGCTGGCTTCGCGGATGTAGCTGGAGATGTCGGGGGCAAAACGGAACCACTGGCCATGCTGCGGCTCGTAAGCTCCCTGCCCTATCTGAAAGATGACTGGCTCGCCCAATGCAGGAGCCAACGCGTCCACGGCCCGCAGCAGATCATCGAAATCGGTGGTTCCTACGGTACAAAAAATCATAGCAGCCTCCCCGCATAGCGCGTGCCCGGATACATCTCGGTGAGCGATTCCCACTGCACGTAAAAACGATTATAAAGATGAAGGCGATAGACCAGACGGGCGGTAAAGCTTAGAAATTCGATTTTAGAGGCGGTTTCGATGAAGATGTGAGGGATGCCCCGCATTTTGGCGGCTATGGCGATGGGGATTTGCAGGCTGGGCCCGGCGCCAAAGATGGCGTCAGGGCGAGAACGGCTTAAAATCTGCCAGGCTTGCCACACCGAGATGGGCATCCGCCGCAGGACGGTAAACGCGCCATCTGTGCGCCCGCGAATTTTCTCTCGCGGCTGCGTTATGTAAAAGATTTCCCCGGGAATTGCTATTTTGTCTACAGAAACGGGATCATTTTTGGAGATGACGTAGCTGTAGTCATAATCGGGCCCGAGAAGTTCCACCAAACGCAACATCTGCCGGGTGTGCCCTCCTGCGCCCAGTACCACCAAAAAGTGGCGTTTTTTAGTCACGGCGCTGTCCCTTTTGCCGATACCGGGCAGGTACGGGTGTGTAGGGTGGCAACTTGACCACTTGCTGCTCGTGGCTGGCCCGCAGAATCTGCTCTGCCAGAAAAACTGCGCGCAAGCCTTCTTCGCCATTGACCAGGCCGTTGTAGCCATGATTGATGGCATCGACAAAGGTTTCCAGCTCGGCGCGCAGTGGCTCGACACGGGTGAGTTCATATTTGATAACGCTGCCTTCAGTGACGCCCACTGTCACCAAGCCCTGCCAATGGTCTTGAGCGGAGCGGTTTTCGTAGAACCACAGCTCTTGCGTAAGATAATTGACCAAGAACATGCCCCGTTCTCCTAAAACAGCCAGTTGTCGAATTTTGGTAGGGGTAAGCCAGTTGATATCCATGGTTCCGATGACATCGCCATCAAAACGCAGGATGCAGGAGAGCATGTCTTCATGTTTATCGTGCAGGGTTTGTTTGATTTCGGCGACCACGCTGCGGATGCCCACACCGGTGAGATATTCCATGATGTTGACTTCGTGGGTCGCTAAATCGAAAACGACGCCCACATCCTTGATTCGGGGTGGAAAGGGCCCGATGCGGCGGGCGTTGACCTGATAAATTTTGCCCAACTGCCCCGCGTCCAAACGCTCTTTGAGTGCGATTACCGCGGGGTTAAAGCGTTCGATGTGCCCGACGCCCAGCAAAACATTGTGCCGCTCGCTGGCTTCAATCATCTCGCGGGCCGAGGCTACCGATTCGGCCAGGGGCTTTTCGACAAAGGTATGAATGCCCGCGGCCATGGTGTCCAGCGCGGCCATGCGGTGCAAATGGGTGGGTAAGGCGATGGTTAGCACATCCAAATGCTCTTTTTCGATCATCTCTCGATAATCGACATAGGGTGTGGCTTTGTAAGTACGGGCAAAACGGTCGCGCAGGGTTGCATCTAAATCGGAAAAAGCGACCAAGGTGGTTTGGGGCATGCGGGCATAGAGCCGGGCGTGGTTAGCACCCATAGAGCCTACGCCAATGACCGCAGCGCGTAAAGGGGTTGTCAAGATGACACCTCAGGGTTGGGTTTTGGGTATTGGAGATGGGGTGACTGCTGGACGATTAAGTGGATGCGTATTTTGACCAACGGCGAAAATGGATTCGGCGCTAGCCTTGGTGATGCTTTTTGGATAGCGGTGTGCCGTTACATTCGAATTCATAGCATCAACTACTTAACAGCTACAGTTTAGCAGATGTGGATGAAAATGGACGAGAAAATGATGGTTACTACTAAGGTAGCCCGGCTAGAAACCACGAAGACACGAAGCCACAAAGGCACGAAGAAAAGAAAAAGCTTTGAAATGCTTGGTGTTCTTAGTGTCTTTGCGCCTTTGTGGTGATTGAAGTCGGGTACGTTAGTC
>CAZMDD010000009.1:0-28131 GCA_964565065.1 uncultured Caldilineales bacterium
TCCTCAAACCATTTTCTCTTATCCTCTTTCCATACAGCAGCATCAATCCACAAAACCTGGCGCCCCGAATGCTCCCGAAAATGATGCAACAACCAGGTTTTCCCTGTCCCTGGCGGTCCACTGACAGTGTAGAGGGCTTTACCAGACGCCCCATCCCCACGCAGCCATCTTTCAATATCCGCTTGAATGACTTCGCGAGGAACATAGAGGGCCTCATCGTATTGATAAAATTTAGCGAAGTCACTCACCCCTGTTTATTGCCTCCACTGCCTGGTCAATCATAGTCATTGTCGACTGTTTAGCTTGAGGGTTGTTTTGAATGATGTGCCGCCATAATTGGGCTAGACGTCGGGGATTCTCTTGCGCAGCAGCGATAAGTTTGGCGAAAGATTTTTTTGGAGGTGCGAAATAATCGGCTACCAGTTTCTTGGGTATATCGAAGCCCAACGCCCGGGCCCGTTCATAAAACATCTCCACCAAAGGCTCCCTGTTCCCTTGCTGCCCCCAATGCCACGCTTGTATTGCCATCCCCCACTTTTTGGCTACGTCATCCCATACGCTATCCAGAATCGGTCTAAAAAATAGTTGTTGAATGGAAACTCTCGTAAAACTTCCCTGCCCCCAGCTCATCACTTCTGCCAAGTTGCCTTCATATTCGATATTACGCAGATCGAATCCCAAGCGAATTTGCGTGAATCCCAAACTGGCGGCAAGGAACAAAATGGTACGTTCCACATCTGGTAAATACCTGATTCGTTCTGCTCCGCGCACAGCTTGTTCTAAAAGTTTCAACTCCAATAGGGCATCCAGGTTTATTATTTTTTCCGTCTCAGAATCAGCGTTATTGATACGTTCTTTCACTTCATTCTTACTGCGGGACAATTTGGCAAGTACAGATTTTTTATCCAGTACCATAACCAAGAGTTGCGCCAATAACTCTCTTTCCTCATTCGTCAGCAGCATCAAATAATTAGGTCGTTTGATACAAAACATTTGCAACTGCTCAACCAGATGCCGAGAAATCTCTTGAGATGATGGCAACGTTGTGAAATATCCGCCCAGCACATCCCATCGTGCAGGATAATGCGTTAGGTGCAGCGCCAGAGCGGTACGCCCGCTGCCCACTTCTCCATGAATAAGGACAGGCAGAGAATTTTCTTCAATATCATACAATAGTGGATGCAGGTAATAAAAGCCAGCAGGATGCGGGAAGAGCCACATCTTTTCATCCTCCGCATTGGCAGGATACTGATAAGGCCGATGCGGAGGAAAAAGCTGGATATCTGACAGCGTCTTGATTCGTAAAACTTCAACTCCTGATTCCTGACGAGGAAATCGCTGCCAAAAATTGCGGTCTCCACTGGGGCGTAACTCTATTTGCTTTCTCAGTTTATTATAGCATTCCCAACTGGCATTGTCCTCTAGCAAGTCTCTAGGGAATAATCTCACCAACCGCCTGAAGCCCCCATTTTTCTTCAAATCTGAATTGTTCCGCGAGGCATGATTCAATGCTCCTAACCAAATTTTCGGATGCTCAGAGAAAAACACATCCTTTACCTCACCAATAGCATTGATTGAGCCCTGCGATATATCAAACACCATTTTGATAAGTTTAAAATCGCTATCGATAACCTCATCAGCTTCTAATGAATCGATTTGTTTTTTGCTCTCCCCCAATGACTCAAATATCTTTCTCAGGGGATCATCATTCCCATCTTCGTCGCATCTTATGCCTGTAATAAATCTCTTTCTCTGATCGTGATACTTTTGCCGTAGCGTATGCAACTTCTGTTGCTGCCGCTTCTTCTCTTCCCTGCGTTCATAAGCCTGATCCAAAAAACCGCCCAAAAGCACAACAATCAAAGGAATAGCTAATATACCAAAATAGTCATGCATACGACGACGCCAAAGGGCGCGATTGGTGTTTTCGATTTCAATAGGACCAATCTTTTGACTATCGATTTGTTTCTCTCGAAGAATAATATATTCCGGCCTAAACTGATCGAAACCCAAAATTGTGAAATGATCAGCAAACTGTTTACTGTTCGAAATTGAAAGCGTTACTCTGTCATCGATCACGGGAGGAAAAGCATCATTACCCACTAACGCAACATCATTTGTCACAGTTGAAGAGGTTACCCCTGTCGGCAAAACAGGAAATGCAGACTTCACGCTTTGTGTAATTGTGTTTTGAGATGATATATGCGAAACAAGACCATCTGGTTGAGACTCCCACTGCAACACAAATTGCATCTGGCCAGAATCAGTTATCGTACTATCCAACAACGCTGTGGGAGGGAAAACGCTTCTTACCGATAGCTCTGGAGGGATTGTAACGGTAACAGAATAAGGCTTCGCTCCTGTAAAAATAAATTCGAAATCATAGGATTCATCCCCAGCCATTATCTTGGTTGGGTATTTTACTGTTAAAGGAATATTATCTTGCTCGGTTCCTGCTTCATTCAGTAAAGACCATTCATTCCAATCTACGGTGTTAACATCCCACAAATAATTGACAGAAAGAATCAATGGCACGCCACCAAAAATAACAGCCAAAACAATACTGGCTATTACAATCTTTGATAATTTGAACTTAAAAAATTTATTTACCATAATATATTGATGAAGGCTGAATCGTCACAGGTAAGAAATCTTGCCACACTACGAAAGCACCTGTCAAAAACGTATCACACACCTATACCCCCCACGCACATTTCGTATAGGGGAATGAGGGCCAGGAGGATGGGGAGCAGGCGCTGGGCCGCGTCGTCGTCCCAGGCAATGGCTTTGGCGGGCGTGGTTTCGGTGTAAATGCCCAGCAGCACCGATTCATCCTCAGGTAGTTGCGAAATACGAAAAGGTATGTCGTTGAGAATGGAGGCGCTGGGCAGGGTACATGCCTCACGCCAGGTGAGAATGTTTTGCTCGAAACGCCAACATCCCCCCAATGCACCCCCCAGGCTGTCACGAACATCGCTAAAAACCAACGGATACACACTGAGCAAATGCACCAGGGTTGTCAATGTGGCAGGATCGTGATTGAGCCGAAATCGAAAACGGCGCCAATGCTCCCCGCCCGCCGGAATCATCAATCCCCACTGTAATGTGGTTGGCAGCGCCCGCACAAATAAATATGCCTGCGCCCGACGTGCCCGAAAAGCATAGTGCGCCCGACGCGCAATGTGAATGCTGTTGACGCCCGGCATTCCCCAGGTTTCGTAATGCCGCCCGAAAACTTGCCGCAATCCCCGGCGCAGCGCGCCCCCCAGCGCCCGACGATGCCGCCAGTGCGTGCCGCGCACATCCGTGCCAAAATCTTTTTCCTGAAAACCGGTGAAACTGTCCATCCTTGGCTCCCGATGGTGCAGTACAACCGCCAAGACCAGGCGCTTGCCATTGCGGGGCTGAACCGGAAAGGGTGAGAACGATGGGTCAGTTTAGCACAGCTTGGGCGCGGGCGCAACGAAAGCACAGACGCTAAACTGCAAGCCATGAGAAAGAAATCGTTACGACTAAGGTGGCCCGGCCAGAAACCACTAAAACATGAAGCCACAAAAGCACAAGGAAAGAAAAAGTTTTAAAATTTTTGGCGTTCTTCGTGTCTTTGTGCCTTTGTGGTGATTGAAGTCGGGTACGTTAGTCGTTATAGGAAATCTGAAATCAGTCAGCGCCAATGCGCAGCAAACTGCGCCGATGCACCCAGGTGAAGGGAACCAAAGCAAGCATGGCCGCCACCCCCACCCACACAAAGGGCGCGACACCCCCGGCATGCTCATACAACCATCCCCCGGTCATGGCGCCCGTGGCTGAGCCCAGACCGAACACAACGCCACTAAAAACACCCAACGCAGTGGTTCCCAGTCCTTTGGGCGCAATCTCCATGGCATAAGCCACGCCCGCTGTCCACATCACCGCAAAAGTAGGCCCATGCAGCAAACTCACCACCAGCACCTGCCAGGGCGCGGTCATGCCCGCGTACATAAAAGCGCGCAGCACCGTGAGTAGCGTGGCAAAAGCCAATAACTGCACCGGCGACCACCGACGCAACAGCTTGTGCCCCAGCAAAAAGAAGGGAATCTCGCTGAACGTGGCCACCGTCAGAGAATAACTCATAATCGTGCGACTAGACCCCATGTCGGAAAGGCGAAGAAAGAGAAAATTCAAAAAAACACCCAGTGCCAATCCCTGCACCAGTGCCAGCGACAAAAAAATGAGCCAGCGCGAATTGGTGGCAAAACTGCGTAATCCTTGCCAAAAATTGTTGCCGATGCTCACTTTGGGAATAGGCAGACGAATGGCAACCAAAAAAAGCACAGCAAACAGCAAAAGATAACCATAAAAAGCCCAATGCAGCCCCAAACGTTGAATCAACACGCCCGCCAAAATAGCAGAGACACCCCATCCCACCGAACCCCAAACCCGCTCCAGACCATACTCATCCTGCCGATCCCCCAATAGCGTCATCACCGAATTATCGACAATGGAGAGAATAGGCGAACCCATGAAGGCATAAACCGCCACTGCCGCAGACAAAATCATAAATCCCGGAGCCCGAAAAATAGCCAGCACACTGGCCCACACCCCGGCAATCGTCACCAGCAGGATAGCCTTATGCTTTTGCGTGGCATCAGCCAGTGCCCCCCAGATAGAAGCTCCCACCAGCGAAATGATGGGAGCCATTCCTGTCAGCAATCCGATTTGGCTGCCCGAAAGCCCCAAATTCTTTTGATAGTACAGGGCCAAAAATGGCAGCAAAAAGGCCATAGCAGCAAAAATAACGAAATAAAACAGACGTGCAATGAGCATAGGGCTATCGTCGGTGTATGAGTCAATAAGTGGGTTGATCAGGAAGTTCGTAAACACCTGGAGCCCGGGCCTCTGCTACATCCAGCGCGGCCAGCAGCTCCTCAAAATGATGCGCCAGGTCAGTTTCCAGCAAAATTGCCAGCACCCGATCCTCTTGCAGGAGGATGGCCGCGTGGGTGCGAAAATGCTGATCGCCCAACGTTTTGATGGGCACACCCACCTCGAAGGCAAACGCCATTTCAGCATCACACAAAAAAGGCACATCCAACAGACCCGCCAGCTTTTGCCAGGTTTGCAATTTTTCCAGCGTTTGCCCGCTAATGACGAACAAATTCACCTTGCGCGCATCCAGCATGGCCAACCGCGCAGTATAATCAATACCTGGCGGCGGCAGAGGCATGGGATTCACTGGCGCAGGATTGTAGATGCACACCCCCAGTGCGCCACCAGGCTCCACCATATCGATGGGCGAAAGCTCGACACCTTCGGAGCTGGGCAAGAGAATACGGGGCAAAAAGGAACCAACACTAATGTTCAGGCCGGGAAGTCTTGGAGAATGGGAATAAGTCATAAAACTGCTTTCTGAGAGTAGCGCAAGAGCGTAGCGATTCGAATGTGACTGATGCCAACTTCAGTCAACTATCCGCAAGAAAAAAAAGCGTGCAAAAACATCCTATCGGCCCTGCCACCGCGGCCGACGTTTTTCAATAAAGGCAGCCATGCCCTCTTTTTGATCTTCAGTGGCAAAAAGCAGATGGAACGCACGGCGCTCAAAGGCCAGGCCCTGATGCAAACTCAGCTCAAAGGCCTGATTCACAGCCTCTTTGCCCAAGCGAACCGCAACGGGCGCTTGACCGGCCAGTCTTTGGGCCAACGCCAGCGCCTCATCCAAATAACTTTCGACCGGAAAAACATGATTGACCAAGCCCGCCGCCCGGGCCTCCTGAGCAGAGAGACGGCGATCCAGCAACACCATCTCCATGGCCAGAGCCTTGCCAACGGCCCGGGTCAGGCGTTGCGTGCCACCAAAACCGGGAATAATGCCCAAGCCGATTTCGGGCTGGCCAAATTGGGCACTTTCGCTGGCGATGATCATATCACAAGCCATGGCTAACTCGAAGCCGCCGCCCAGCGCAAAACCACTCACCGCTGCAATAACCGGTTTGTGAATATGCAAAATAGTCTCCCACTGGCTGATGAGATCATTCAAAAGCATATCACTGGCGCTGGCCGTAGCCATCGCCTTGATATCTGCGCCCGCAGCAAAAGCCCGCTCATTCCCCGTAAGCACCATCGCCCCCACCTCTGCATCTGCATCAAAAGCCAGCAAGGCCTCGCCCACCTCAGCCATCAACGCCGGGCTCAAAGCATTGAGCGCCCGGGGACGATTGAAACGAATCAAACCAACGGCATCACTTTTTTCGGTAAGAATGTGCTGATACGCCATGATAAACTCCTTTGAGAATGATTACTGACTGAATACTGGTTACGACTAAGGTAGCCCGGCTAGAAACCACGAAGACATGAAGCCACAAAGGCACGAAGAAAAGAAAAAGCTTTGAAATGCTTGGTGTTCTTAGTGTCTTTGCGCCTTTGTGGTGATTGAAGTCGGGTACGTTAGCCGTAACGAATACTGACATTTTTGTAACGACTAACGTATCGGACGAAGATTGACGAAAAGCGGAAAGTAGACGAAGCGAATCATCGTCCATATGCGTCAAACGATGCAGCACTTAGGCCATATTCTTGCCACCATCCACATGCCAAGCAACCCCCGTGACATAGCTGGCAGCATCCGAAGCCAGCCACAGACACAACCCCGAGACCTCCTCCGGCTGGCCCAGGCGAGCCAGAGGAATTTCAGCCCGCCAGCGGGCCATCTGCTGGGCATTGTCGCGCAAATGCTCAGTCATGGGGGTAATGATGACGCCCGGAGCCAACGCATTGACCCGAATGCCAAAGGGCGCAAATTCTCGGGCGGCCTCCTTGGTAAAGCCCACCAGGCCCGCTTTGCTGGCAGCATACGCCGAGCGCAAATAAAGGGGCTGCGACTTGCCCGCAATGGATGCAATGTTGATGATGTTGCCTTGCCCGCGCTCACGCATCATGCGCGCAGCCTGCTGCGTACACAAGAACGCTGCGGTCAAATTCACATCCAGCGCCCGTTGCCAATCGGCCAGCGAATGCTCGAAAATGGAGCTCACCGGCTCGACGCCTGCGTTGTTGACCAACACATCCAAACGTCGATGACGCCGGGCAATACGCTGAAACAACGCAGCAACCTGCTCTGCATCCGCAACATCACCGGGCGCAGCAAAAACATCGTAGCCCAATTTTAGCAATTGCGCAGTGGCGCGGCTGGCTTGCTGTGCATCAATATCGTTAAGATACACCGTTGCGCCGAAACGGGCAAAATCCTGAGCAATGGCAAAACCAATGCCCCGGGCCGCACCCGTTACCAGCACGACCGCTTCCGAAAAATCATAAATAGGCAGCTTCATGTCGGTCATCTAAAAAAGTGTCTCACAAAAATCGTAAAAAAGCAACGAAGAAAAACTAAACGTGCCAGGCGTAAAAACCCAGCACGCCACATTCTCGCACCTCAACGGCTCAGCGAAACATCGCCCACCAGCCTCTTGCTGGCGGCAATAACAGGCAAATTTTGATCGGCAAAACGCGCCTGAAAACGCTGCACCGCAGCCTCGACCGCGGCCATGGGGAATGGATGCAGCACCCGCAGCGCGGCAGCGGTCATAAGCAGAGCCAAACTAAGCTTGCTTACCCTCATGCCCGCATCTTTGGGGTCAAGAATAACCTTACGGGCCCGGGTGGGCACATCTGCAAACTGGGGCAAGGTGAACAATAAATCCTCCTCGGTCATACTGGCAAGATATTGCCCAGACTTCTTCAGGCCATCCACCGAGAGCAAAACCAGAGCCTCGGGCCGGATAATACCGGTGTAACGAATCTCCTCGGGCCCAAGAATCACCTCGCTGATACTGTGCCCCGTCTTCACAGTTACCGGATAATCATCACGCTGGGTGGCCCACAGGCCCGAAAGCACCCCTGCATAACCCACCAACTTGGCCGCAGAACGCACCTTGGTTCCCGCAGACCCGGCCAAAACCAAATGCAGCTTATGCGCAAGATGATGGTCGAATTGCGGCTCGATGGCCTTGACCGGCATCACCGGCTTGCCAGCCAGCGCCTGACCCTGCGCCCGCACCACATGAGCGTAATCATCCACCTGACGCCGATAAAGCAAACCGGTCTTCATACCCAGCTTATCCACCAGCCCCAGCATATCCTTGCGCCCGAAATCATTATTGGGCACAAAATACGCAGTGCAAAGCTCCCAAATATCCAGCAGCGCAAAACCGGGATGTCGAATCGCCTCGATCATGCGCTGCGGCAGATCCTTATCAAAAGCTGTGCCGCGATACACATAACCCGCGCCATTGGCTCCCACCGTCTGACAAATATCCAACGGCCATTCAGGATTGCCACTGCGGGTGGTCGCGGTGCGGGCCCCATGCGGCGTCGTCACCGAATGCTCACCGCCAGTCATGCCAAAATTGAAATTATTGAACACCAGCACAGTCAGGCCCACATTGCGGCGGGCCGCGTTGATGAGATGCGTGCCGCCAATACCTGTGCCCCCATCACCGATGAAAACAATCACATTCAGCTCAGGATTAGCCAATTTGATACCTGTGGCATAGGCAATGCTGCGACCATGCAGCCCATGGAACGTGTTGGTGACAAAATACTGGTCGCTCAGCCCTACGCAACCAATATCACTAACAATCACCGTGTTGGTAGGAGCAAGTTGCAACGCTGTCAGGGCTTTATCCAGATGATTGAGAATCAAGCCATGCCCGCATCCCGGACAAAAAGGGAAGGGGCGTTCATTTTTATAGGTTTCGAGTTTGTAGGATGTAGGATTCATGATGCGTAACGCCCGGCAATGGGCTACAAAACTTGCTGGCGGAATTGTTGGGGCGTGATGAGCTGCCCATCAGCCCGGGTAAGGGAGATGATTTCCGGGGGCAATGCTTTCTTTTGCGCAGCATCGCGATAAATAGCCCCCTCGATGGCATGAACATATTGACCATGATTCAGCTCAGCCACGACAACACGCCGATGCCCGGCCACGGCATCCAGCAGCAGCCTGGTGGGCAAAGGCCACAACGTATGCAAAGTCAGACTACTGGCCCGCCCGCCTGCATCCCGAATGGCAGCAACCCCCTCACGCATGGCCCGAGCCGTGGTGCCATAGCTCATGAACAACGTCTCGGCCCCTGGCTGAATATCCAACTCGCCAAAGCTCATCTCCTCAACATGACTCAGAATTTTCAGCCGCAAATGCTCATTCAACCGATTCACCGCAGCAGGATCTTTGGTCAAAAAGCCATGCTCATCGTGGCTGGATGTGGTAAAACGGGTGATATGCGGGCCACCGTAAGGACTGGTGGGGGGCACAGCCTCCACTGGCTCAAAAGCATAGGGCAGATAACTTTCCTCGGGCCGCAAACGAGGATCCGGCTGACCCGTGACAGCATTGACCCGCACCCCATCGACACTGGCAGGCTGAGGCAAAATCTGCGGAACCAAGGGACGATGCCCCACCGAAACTTGCGCATACTCGGCCACATCCACCGTGGCCATGGCCGAAGCCAACGCCTTATCCACCAACAAAAACACCGGAGTACGAAAACGCTCGGCTAAATCAAAGGCCCGTTGGGTCAGCGTGTAGCATTCTGCCACCGAAGAAGGACTCAGAGCAATGACAGGATAACCACCACTAGTGACCCAGCGCACAAATTGCACATCGCCCTGAGCCGTGGTGGTAGCCCCCCCCGTAGCCGGGCCCATGCGCATCACATCCACAATCACCAACGGCGTTTCGCCCATAATGGCCAGCCCGATATTTTCAGAATAAAGAGAAATACCAGGCCCCGAAGTGGCGGTCATAGGCGTTGCGCCAGCCATAGCCGCACCAATGCACATACTAATGGCGCCAATCTCATCCTCAGCCTCAATGCCCACGCCTCCCACCTTGGGCAACTCATTGAGCATGTGCAGCAAAATGGGGGTGGCAGGAGTGATGGGATAGCCTGCAAAAAAATTACATCCGGCAGCCAGGGCGCCGCGGGCGATGGCCACAGCGCCATCGATAAATTCTTTTGGCATAATGGTTTGATGCTCCGTTTTAGGATTAATCTGATGACAACGCTGCTTAGAAACAATCATCTTTTGCTGCTGGCCTTGTGACGAAACCAGGCGAAAGGACGAAATAAAATCGTCCACATTCATCCATATTCGTCAGAACATTTATGCCATCTTCAAAGTAACAACTAACGTACCCGACTTCAATCACCACAAAGGCACAAAGAACACCAAGCATTTCAAAACTTTTTCTTTGTGCCTTTGAGGCTTCGTGTCTTAGTGGTTTCTAGCCGGGCTACCTTAGTCGTAACTCTTCAAAAACAACAATGCCGTCATTCAGACTTTATTCCCGGCCCTGAAAACAGGGAACAGGATTATCTGGATGATACTGCAAAATGGCATTTCTTGCTAAACCCAAAAGAGCGCATGACGCTTAAAACCTTGGGAATTGAACATTTCTTTGCTAGAATGGCCCATGGAGCGCCCGCGGATAATGACTCGTGTAATGAGCAGCAGTCTGATGCTCATCATCCTCCTACTATTTGGGGGAGGATTGAGCAATTGTGCTGATTCCCCACCAGCGTCGCTCACCCCGCCCCTGATTCTGCGTCCCACCTGGACGCCTACCCCACCCCCGCGCGTACGCCCCCGCATCATGCCCGGGCCCGCGCCTGCGCGTCCCTCCAGCCGCCCGACCCCAGTCGCGCCCACGGCCACCCCCTCACCCGCTGCGCCCCGCACCCCGCAACCCCTCGCCCAGCGCATCGATGCCGCAGGCCCCAAGCCCGTTGCCACCGTAGCCCCCCTGCCTCCGGGCGCTGGACGCTCACCGGTGCGCATCCGCATCCCTGCCATAAACCTGGATGCCCCGGTAAAACCCATGCACTGGCAGATGCAGCAAGGCCAAAGCGTGTGGCAAGTGCCCCACAACGCCGCAGGACACCACATCAACAGCACTTTTCCCGGCGAAACAGGCAACATCATCCTCTCCGGACATCACAACATCCACGGCAGCATCTTTGCCCGACTCAGCACCATCGGCGAACCACAAAACCCCCTGCGCCTGGGCCACCCCATCCTTCTGCAAGATGAACTGGGGCGCACCTTCACCTACCGCATCACCGCCTGGCAGCGCATCCCCGAAAAAAAAGCCGACATCGCCCTGCGCCAAGAAAACGCCAGCTACCTACTGCCCACCACCTTCCCACAACTCACCCTCATCACCTGCTGGCCCGCCACCAACAACACCCACCGCGTCATCATTCAGGCCCGCCTCACCCACATCCAAGCCCCATGACCCACGCCCGCACCCTCATCCTCCTGCTGCTGGCCCTTTTGCTGACCAGTTGCAGCACAGCCACAGCCACCATCACCTGGGAAACCGCTTCCGAAGTCAACACCGCCGGATTCAACATCTACCGCAGCAATTCCCCCGAGGGCCCGTGGCAAAAAATCAACCAACAACTCATCCCCCCCTCCGAAGATCCTGTAGGTGGCGGCAGCTACAAATTTGTCGACACCCAGGCACAACCGGGACAAACTTACTACTACCAACTGGAAGAAATCGAGCTTAGCGGAAGCAGCACCCAATTTGACCCCATTCCACTACAAACCCACCAAACACCTCCCGCCTGGTTGTGGTGGGGAGCAGCCATTGTGAGCGTGGCCGCGTTGACCTGGCTGGGTGTGGGCAAAGCTATCCGCACAAAATGATCTCACCTTTCAGCACTCCATGACTGCCCCGCGGCGTTTTTTATTCTTGTATTCGCAAACAGGAGGGGGACATTTGGCCGCGGCCCAGGCTGTGGCCCAGGCTCTGCACGCCCGCTACGGCCCCGCTGCCCAAGTGACCCTGGTCGATATTTTTACCGAGAGCGGCATTTGGCCATTTTATCGCTTTCCTGCCTGGTATCCAGCCATGCAGCGCTGGAAAGCCTGGCCCTGGCGGTTCTTTTTTTATGCCACCAACAGCCGCGGCGCGGTCAAACTCATGGCCCGGGCGCTACTGCCCCATGTGCGGCCCTCACTAAACGCCCTGCTGCGGGCGCATCCACATCAGGCCTTGGTCTCCTTTCATCCCATCCCCAACGTGGTGTTAGCACAAGTATCCACCGCCCAAGCCAAAGCTGTGGTGGTGCAGGATTTTGGAAATTCTGCCGCGGCCTGGTTTGCGCCTGGCATGGATGCCTACTTTTTGCCCGATGCCAAAAGTCAGGCCCGGGCGCAGGCATTGGGCTTGCCCGCAGCACACTTGCATCTCACCGGCCTGCCCATCCGGCATGAGTTTTTGCAAGCTGCCAAATTCACACCAGCACAGGCCCGGGCCCAACTGGGCCTGAATCCTACGCAGCCGATGGTACTTTTTGCCGGGGGGGGCGATGGCGCTGTGGCTCTAGCCCCCTTTGTGCGGGCGTTGATGATGCTGCATCCCCAGGCACAGGTGGTAGTGCTGGCAGGCCGCAACCACCGCTTGCGCCAAAACTTGCAGGGCTGCCGTGCCCAGGTGCTGGGGTTTCGGCACGATGTGGCCTTGTGGATGCGTGCCGCCTCGGTGCTGGTGAGCAAGGCAGGCCCCAACACTCTGGCCGAGGCTTTTGTCATGGGTTTGCCCACAGTGCTTTTTCATGCCATTCCGGGGCAAGAGCGCGACAATCCGGCCAAAGTGGTGCAAGGGGGCGCGGGCATTTGGACGCCACGTCCCCGGCAGGCAGCCGCGGCGGTGCAGGCATTGCTAAATGATGCTCCCCGGCGGCAAAAGATGGCGGAGCGGGCGCGGGCATTGGCCCGGCCTCGTGCTGCGCAAACCATCGCCCAGACGCTGTGGCAGATGACAACGCCGTATTCTAGCGGTGAACCGCTTTAAGTAGGTGATGCTATAAAAATTGAAATGTAACAATTCATCGTTATCCAGAGCGTACCACCAAGCGCACAAAGGCACCAAGCATTTCAAACCTTTTTCTTTCTTCGTGTCTTTGTGGTTTCTAGCCGGGCTACCTTAGTAGTAACAAAGAAACACCCAAGAAAAATCTGCGAAATTTGTGCCATCTGTGGTTGTCATGACGCATTTTAGCGCTAAAGCTATTTTTGCTGTTCGTGAGAGGCTCAGCGCTTTTCTCAAGTTTCAAATGTGCATCTACTTAACGCCAAATGACCGGCAGAAAGAGGGGCCAATGACTGTTGGTCAGCAGATAAGCGTCGGTGTTGGCGGTGGGGCTGGTTCCCCACTGCGCGGTGTAGCCCTGTATGAATTTGCCAGAGCCGGGCAGCAGGCGTACCGTCGTATCGCTTGCCATGAACTGACGTTCTGGCAGCACTTGCAGCGCTTGGATAATGCGCTGCGTAGCCCGTGGGTCACGATTCAGCCAAATTTGGGCCGGACGCTGCCAACTTTGCGTATTGCTACCCCAGGTTAGAGCCACGGCAATGTCGCCAGTGCGGGCATCGGCATCCACTGCCGGAGCCCGTTCCGCCGCGGTGGAATGCGTGCTTATTGCAAAAGGGGGCCCGATGAGCGGCTGGTTGGTAAAATTGCCCGCATCAATCCAGCCACCATGCACATCATCATTGCTGCCGGCCCGTTGTTGCCACACCGCCACAAAAGCCCGGGCCCAGGGCGAGTAGACCAGCGCCGGTGCTGTTTCTTGATAGGTGGTATCGGCCAGCACAAAGCTGGCATTTAGCAAATTTTCACTGCCATTGGCCCGACCTCGCACTCGTTGCGCCCGAATATCATCATCGCCCTGGCCAAATGCGCTGGTGTACGCCACCAGGAAATAAGCTTCGAATCGGGCTGCGGCCACTGCGGGATGGGTTTCGGCATCCTGCGTGGCTGCCACCACAAACTCATCTCCCACAAAATCGCCCTGCTGCCGCCGGGCCACACGCCGCGCCCAGATGTTTTCATCCATTTCGTAAACCACCAAATACTGGTTGGTGGCACAAAGATAGGTCGCATCGGGATGATACTCGCTGCCGGTGGTCACAGCAACGGCCAGCGCACTCCCAATCAAGGGTGTTGCTGCGCCCGATGCGGCATCGATGCGCTGCGCCCGAATGTCGTAGTCATCAGGAGCATCGACATATTCATAAACCACCAAAAATTCATTATCTCGCTGGTTATAGCTGATGGCTGCGTTTTGTTCCGGTTTAGGACTGTTGGCCACAGCAAAGGCTGCACCCAGCCAGGCAAAATCAGGTGTCAGGCGGGCGCGTCGGGCCCAAATGTCGATGTTGCCAGCTCCGGCATCCACTTGCCATACCACCAAATACTCGCCATGATCGTTGAGCCCCAGCGCGGCCATCTGCTCGGGCGCCACCGTGGTAGCCACAGGGATGGTGCGGGCAAAAAGGGAGGTCTGGGCCAGCAAAAGGGTACTGGATAACATCAGCACCAGCAGTGCAAGGCCAATGGAACGACCAGATAGCATTTGTTTGGGAAACATGGGTTTGTTCAGCTCAGGAGCGCAGAGGGTTTTGTCTCATGCAATCACGTTCTCACTATTTTCATGGTTTTGGGCGCAGATGGCAAATGTTTGGCGCATCCTCCATTTTGCGCCTGTTTAGCGCCTCTGTTTCGTCCAGATGCTTTGCGTTTTTACTGTTATAATTGGTAACGACTAATGTACCCGACTTCAATCACCACAAAGACACGAAGAACACCAAGCATTTCAAACCTTTTTCTTTCTTTGTGCCTTTGTGGCTTCGTGTCTTCGTGGTTTCTGGCCGGGCTACCTTAGTAGTAACTATAATTGCATTACAATGATTTCCATCACGCTCACAGGATTTACAATGCGTTATCAAAAAAGGTGTCATTTTTTAGTATCGGCTTACTGGTCAACCTTTCGTTGGTGATTTTACAACCACTTCCAACCGGGTGGGGGCGTTCGATTTTGGGTTGGTGGCCGGAGAGTAAAGTGTGGCGAATGGGAAACGCCGTAGGCAAGCCGTCCCCTTTTTGTCGGAAAAGCGTACAGCATCAAAAGGGGTTTGCTGCTACAATGAAAATGGCGACTTTTATCCGCTCAAGGTGTTTTCTCATGTTCAAATCACTTTTACCGATGCTTGCTTTTGGATTACTGGTGCTGGTCAATGGCCAGGCTCATGCCGCCACGCCCGCGACAGCCAGTCTTGCACTTTATGGCAATTTTCATACTATGGGCATTACCGTGCTGCTGGATGCTGCCGATGACCCGGATAACGATGCTCAAGCCCAACTGGCGTATCGCGTTCATGGCAGCAGCTCCTACCAGACTGGTTTTCCGCTAACCCGCGTCGATGCGACGCATTTCGTAGGTAGCATCTTCTGGCTGACCCCTGGAACCCACTATGATGTGCGCGTTAGTTTCAGCGACCCCGATGCTCACCCCATTCATGGCGTAGTCCTGACAAGCAGTGGCTTCACCCGTCCCGAGGTGACGATTCCCGCGGCCAATCGCAGCTTGGTGGTAAGCCCCGCCGGCAGTGGCAGTACCTGCACCATCGCGGCTCCCTGTGCGCTGGGCACAGGCATCAGCCAGGCCCAGGCGGGCGATGCGGTGTTGCTGCGTGGTGGCATTTATCATCAAGGTGGCTTCAGCTTGCCCCGGTCAGGAACGGCCACCGCGCCTATCATCCTGCAAAGCTATCCGGGCGAACAGGCTATTTTGGATGGTGGCGACCCTGCCACGTTTAGCTGGGCGGCTCAGGGCGGGGGTGTGTATCGTACCACTGTCAACGTAGCTGATACCCATTTGGTTACCGCGGATGGCGACCGACTTTATCCCTATCAGTCCCTTTCCGATTTGCAAAACCTCATCTGGGGACTACCGGGCTTTTACGCTCAAGGAACCACCCTTTATGTGCGTTTGACCAATGATGCCAATCCTGCCGATGTCAGCATGGTGGTTTCTCGTTACAACAATGCTTTTTACGTAGAGCAGGATTTTATTTACTTCTCAGACCTGACATTTCGGCACTACGGCCAGGGTGATTGGGCCAAAGCTATTTATTTCAACAATGCCAACGATAATCTGGTGCAAAAAAGCACCTTTGCCATCAACGATTTAGGTATTGGCATCAAGCGAGATTCGCATCGTAACTTGTTGCAGGATAACGAATTTTACGACACCGACTTTCTGTGGCCCTGGGATTCGGTAAAAGGTGGCAGTCATTTGGAAACCGGGGGAATTGGCTTTTACTCTCCGGTCACCGGGCGCGGCAATGTCATTCGCCGTAATGTTTTTCATGATTATTTCGATGGCGTCAATACTTGTCCCGAAAGCAACGGGCCCGAAACCAACGAAACTGATTTCTACGAGAATCTCATCTACAACACGGGTGATGACGGCCTCTCATCTGATGGTGCGTGCAGCAATGTGCGCATCTGGAACAATCGTTTCCACGATGTTTTGGTGGGCATTTCGCTGGCTCCCATCTATCAGGGGCCACTTTATGCCATCGGCAACCTCATTTATCGCATTGGCGCAGGCAACAGCAGTTATCATGGCATGGCCTTCAAATTCAATAGTGGCTACGCACAATCGGGGCGCATGTATCTCTTTCACAACACCGCAGATGCCTTTTTGCCCGACAACGACGGTTTCGAGCTGCGCTCTCCTGGAACCTGGCAGATGATTGTTTCGCGCAACAACATTTGGTCGGGAACTGATTACGCTTTTCAGAACGCCAACACCAGCCAGCCTCTGGATTTTGATTACGATGCACTTTATACAACCCGAGCGGGAGAGTTCGCCTGGTGGGCAGACTTGCCAGACCGTCATCTGAACACGCTGGCCGAGTTTAGGGCTGCTACCGGACAGGAGCTGCACGGCTACAACCTGCAGCCCATCTTCGCCAATCGGGCCCAGGGCGATTACACCTTGCCCGCGGGCAGCAACATGATTGACAAAGGCATCGCCCTCCCTGGCATCAATGATGGTTTTACCGGCGCGGCTCCCGATTTAGGCGCTTTTGAGCATGGCAAGGCACTGTTTTTACCCATCATCACCATCAGTCACCCCGGCGGAAATCAGGCCCGGCTGCAGTGGTCGGGCCACACATGGCACTGGCGCTACAAAATCTGGCGGGATGTTTATCCGTATTTCACTCCGGGCGATACTCCCTATGCCCAAACCAGCTCTGCCCCCTGGCAGTTTGATGATGACTCTGCGCTGGGAGATCCCACCATCAATCATTTTTATCTGATTACCGGCGATTTGTTGGGCGGCGGCACAACCACTTCCAACCGGGTGGGGGCGTTCGATTTTGGGTTGGTGGCCGGAGAGTGAGGGCATCGGGCTGAGCCATGTTTGACACCTAAGCGCTCTGCCTTTATCCTGTGGGTAAAACACACGCTCACAGGTTTATCTTTATGACTCGACCCCTCATTCTCGTTACCAACGATGACGGCATTCATTCTCCCGGCTTACACGCAGCTATCCAGGCGCTGGATGATTTAGGCGATTTGCTGATTATCGCCCCCACTCAGCAGCAATCGGGCATGGCCCGCAGCTTGCCCATGAATTTCGATGGCCGCATTCAGCCTATCCAGATGACGCATCAGGGCCGTAAGTATCCAGCTTATCATATTCAGGGTTCGCCCGCTCAATGTGTGCTTTACGGAACTCTGGATTGCGCCCGGCGCCGCCCGAATCTTGTGGTGAGCGGCATCAACTATGGCGAAAATCTGGGCAACAGCACCCAGGTTTCGGGCACGGTGGGCGCGGCTTTGCAGGGAGGCGACATGGGTATTCCCTCGCTGGCAATCTCGTTGGAGACCAAAAAGGAGTATCATTACGACCACGGACAGGATGTGGATTGGAGCGCTGCCAGTTATTGGCTGCACTTTTTTGCGCAACGGGCCCTAGCCACACAGCCCTGGCCTCAGGATTTAGCCGTCCTCAAAATCGATATTCCTGCGACCGCTACGCCCGAAACAGCGTGGCGGTTGGCAACCCAAAGCACGTTGGATTACTACATCTCTATTCCCTCGGGCCGTAAGACCCCCCAGGAGCCCATTATTATTGACTACGAGGCCCGCGTCGACGAAAATCGTCTGGAGAAAAATTCCGATGTATACATTTTTGCGGTAGAGCGTCAAATTCCGGTGGTTCCCCTCAGTGTCAACCTAACTGCCCGTATCGCCTTTGCCGATTTTGCCAGCCATCTGGCGGGCCATCACGAGTAATGCCATGACTTTTCCCAGCCAGGACCGCATTCAGTTCGATAAAAGTGTGATGATTATGGCCCGCGCCAAAGTTTATGTGCTGGTGCGTCTGATTATCGACATCATCTTGCTGGTCTTCATCCTGTTGCAAGCCGCGGGCCAAACACGCCAATTTGTGGTAGCAATCGTTTTAGTTGCCGATATGCTGGGCCTGGCACTTTATCGGCTGAGTGTGCGACGTTGGCCCACAGCCAGCACCTACACCCAGCTTATTCTGGCCACCCTGTTGCTAATTGCCTTTGATTTTGCCTGGGGCAGCGTCACCTTTATGCCCTGGTTTTTGACCATTCCGCTGAGCATCGCAGGCGGGCTCATTGTCACCCGTTCCGGGTTCAACGGATTGGTCACCATGAGCATCTATGCCATTTTTGGCCTCTACATCGGCCTCATCCTGCTGGGGCGCATCCCTTTGCCGCTGGACATGCCTGCTAATCTTTTGGTGATGATGAGTTCGGCGCTGGCTGTGGTGTTGCTCATCATCAATGCGCTCATGGAATCGCTGGTGGTTTATTTTTATCAGACCGAAGCAGCATTGCTACAAACTCGGGCGCAATTGTTGTATACCTTGCAAGAGCTGGAACAAAGCCGCAATCTGCTAAGCCAGGTGCAAAACCAAACCCGACGTGTGGCCCGCCTGAGTACTGTGGGTCAGATTGCGGAACAGCTCAGCAAATCGCTGCGCGGGCCCTTGGAACGTATCGACAGCATCTTGCGTAAACCGGAAGAGATTCAAAAAAATCCGCGCATCATCAAGCAATTGCGGCAGCAGGTGCGGGCCGCGCTACGCATGACCGAGGGGCTCAAGGAATACACGCAGCTTACCGACTTACACATCAAGACGGTGAATTTGGATGATATTTTGGCCAAAGAGCTGACCCAGACCTACATCCCCAAGCGCATCACCCTGGAAGTCAAGCAGCCCCCGGTTTTTCCTCCCATTCAGGCAGACCCCGATAAGGTTCGCCTGGTGGTGCATCATCTTTTGCACAATGCGCTGCAAGTTTCTCGAACCAACGGAGGCGAAGTCACCATCACCCTGGGCTCCCGCCCCGATGGTGTGACCTTGGCCATCAAAGATTCGGGCCCAGGTATTGCCCCGGAAGAGATACAAGCTATTTTCGAGCCTCTTTACACCACACAACCGCAAGGATTCGGGCTGGGGCTGGCCATTGCCCAGCGGGTGGTCGAGATGCACGGCGGCTACATCGAGGTGGAGAGTGAACCGGGCCGGGGCGCAACTTTTACCCTCTTTTTGCCCCGCCTGCCGCAAACTCGTGCAGAAACCTCTGTTGCGTCCAGCGAACAGTAATCGGTGAGTGTGTGGGGGCAATGGCAAAAGTGTGTCCCTGGCGAAGTAGTTTGCAATAAGTTGTAACGACTAACGTATCCGGCTTCAATCACCACAAAGGCACAAAGACACTAAGAACACCAAGAATTTCAAAACTTTTCTTTCTTTGTGCCTTTGTGGCTTCGTGTTTTAGTGGTTTCTAGCCGGGCTACCTTAGTAGTAACCCCGTTGATGCGCCATAAAAAGTTGCACATTAGGTAACCCGTTAGCTCCTCTCCTGCGCGCAGCAGAGGAGCGAAGCGGGCCATTTATTCGTCAAAAATATGGGGGATGGTGTATGATGAAGTCTCCCACACACAGGTTTGGCGGCTATCTGGTTGTCAAAACAACGTAACGCTCTTCTTATGAGTTGCATCCAATGACCAGTATCGAAATTGACCTCGATATTTATCCTGACGAAAAATCTTTGCTTGCTGGCTTGCAAAGCAACGAGCCGGAGGCCTGCGCCTGCATGATCAAGCAATATGCACCGCGGGTTTATGCCATTGCCATTCGCATGGTCAACAGCAGGGAGGAAGCGGAGGAGGTTTTGCAGGAAACGTTTATCAGCGCCTGCAAAAATATCACCAAGTTTGAAGGACGCAGTGCGCTGGGCACGTGGCTGCATCGTATTGCCACCAATGCTGCGCTGATGCGTCTACGCAAACGTAAACTTCAGGAAGTGTCGCTGGATGCACCCATCGAGACCAAGGATGGGGCTGATGTTTATCGCGAGATTCAGGATTGGGCCTTTGCGCCCGATGACCATGCGATGAACAGCGAAGTCCGCACGACGCTGGAAAAAGCTATTTCCGAGCTGCCCGAAACACTGCGCACCGTTTTTGTGCTGCGTGAAATCGAAGGCTACAGCACCGAAGAAACAGCCCGAATGCTGGACATTAGCATCTCGGCGGCCAAGGTGAGGTTGCATCGGGCCCGGCTGCGCTTGCGACAAACGCTGGCCCCCTACTTTACCCAACTCGCCTGACCCGGGAACCCTGCCATGAGTAAGAAGACCGTCCCTTCTCACAAACATCACGATGAAGCGTGCAGCCTGGTACTGACGCATCTGAACGATTACATCGACGAAGTGCTTTCGCCCGAACTTTGCGATGTTTTGGAAGCACATCTGGCTGAGTGTGAAAATTGCCGGGTGGTGTTCGACACCCTGAGCAAAACCTTGTACCTGGTGCATCAATTGCGAGAAACTCCGCCCGAGCTGCCGGAAAAAGTTGCCTACCGTCTGTTCGCAGTGATGAATCTGGAGACGTATGTTCCCGGCCCGAATGAGCCGAAATCTGATGAGGGGAAACAAGCATCCTGACAATGGATCGATTGATGTCAACCGGGGCAGAGGTGGGGATTGCAGCGCGGAGAGCCAAAGTACGTCCATTCCTGGAGTTTTGACATGAATTTACCGCATAAAACCATTCTCATCACCGGCGCTTCGCAGGGCATTGGTGCCGCCCTGGCCCGAGCCTTTGCCCGCTATCCCGTTAAACTGGCATTGCTGGCCCGGTCAGAGCAAAAATTGCTGAGTTTAGCTGTTGAGCTTAATCAATTGCCAGGCGTGCAGGCCTTGCCCGTAATTGCCGATATCTCGCAAAAAGCAGCCATTCAGCGGGCCATGACGCATATCGCCGAGGCATTTGGCCCGGTGGACATCCTGGTGAATAACGCTGGTGTGGGCATGCACAGCCCTGCTGGTCAGATGGATGAAGCCACCGCCCGGCAATTGTTCGACCTGAATTTTTGGGGAGCCATTGCCATGACCGAAGCGGTTCTCCCGGAGATGCGACGCCGCAAAGATGGACTCATCATTAACATCTCCTCCATTGTTGGGCGACGAGCCATGCCCGGCATTGGCATCTATTCCGCCTCGAAATTTGCGCTGAATGCCTACTCCGAAAGTATTCGCGTGGAACTCAAAGATGAGAACGTGCGGGTGGTCAGCTTCTATCCCGGTGTTACCGTGACAAACTTTGGCGAAAACTTACTCACCGGGCCCAACAAGATGGATGGCAAAGGGCGGGCCAAGGTCAGTAGCGCCGAAGATGTTGCCCGGGCCATTGTTCGCGCAGCACAAAAGGAGCCGCGCGATGCCTACGCCACCCTGTTTGATCGCTTTTTCGTGCTGGGAGCGCAACTGGCGCCCTGGCTAATGGACAAAATGTTAGGAACACTATGAGCAACTATCTTCCTTTGATGGGCTGGAATGAGATTTTGGCCCGCGTTTTTGACGGCTTTCACATCGAAAAACATGCGTCGCCCCCCTGGCTCATCAATCCTGCCACCCGGCGCAAACTCAAACTGGATTATTTATTTCCCGAAATCGGCGTGGCTGTGCGCTTTACCGGCATGAAGGCCAAAGGTCAGCGGCGCAAAAGTGATTGGGAAGCGCTGGAAGACCAATCGCGTGATGAAATTCGTCAGGAATTGTGCCGGATGAATGGCGTTGATTTGGCGCTCATTTTTCCGCTGGATCCCTTCCCCAATGAGCAGATACGCCGTTTGCAAATGATTTTAGGCGCCTCCTCCCGGAAGCTGGCCAAGCGCCCGCGGTTTCGGGGCAAGGCCGCCCTGATGGAGCGCTTGAATCGGGCCCGAAAGCAATTGGACACCATTAGCCGCCAAATCAAAAAGCCGGAAGATTTGGCCGCCTTTGCCGAATCGTGGCGGGACCGGGAAGCCAACGCCATTGCTGCATTGGATAACACACCCGCCCCCATGCCCAAACGCCGGATTAATCCCAACCGTTTACGTGAGGGACAGCGGGTCAAGCATAGCCATTTTGGTGTGGGAACGGTGCAAGCCATCGAGCCGGGCCACGATGAAACCTATGTGACCATTAATTTTGTGACCAAGGGAGAACGGAAATTTGCGCTTTCATTGCTGGCGGGTAAATTAGCGGTTTCTCGTAAAACTTCCTGAGCGCATCATGCGCCCGCGCCCGAGTCAGAACTGGCTGCGATAAATCTGCCAGGCATCACGCAGCGCCCGCGGCATGCGGCCCACGCCGTAGTGGCTGCGTCCTGCCTGACGGGGATACCAGCGGGTGGGTATCTCGCCTATGCGCCAACCCTGAGCCACAGCAATGTGCAGCAAAAAACGATGCCAACCGGGCCGCAAAGGGGGAAATCCCGCCACCACCTCCCGCCGAAAGCCCTTGATCCAGTTGGCATCGTGAACAGGCACATGAAAAAACCAGCGGCTGCCCGCATTGTACAACGCCGCGGCCAATCGTTTGCGCCCACGCCGTCCCTGTCGCCAACCTGCCACCACATCAAGCCCCTGTTGCAGGGCATGATACAGCTTGGGAATGTCTTCATCGGGGTGGGATTGTAAATCTGCCGGCAAAAAGAGAATGTATTCGCTTGCGGCAGCCTCGAAGCCACTTTGCAGGGCTGCGCTCAGGCCCAGGTTGCGGGGATGTTGCAGCAGGCGCAGCCAGGGAGCATCGGGCAGCCAACGTTGGACGCGGGCTGCGGTATCATCAGTACTGCCGTCATCGATGAAGATGAGTTCGCCCGAAAGCCCCAATAGCTTGAATGCAGTAGCTGTTCGGACTATCAATTCATCAACACTTTCAGCCTCGTTGTTGGCAGGAACAAGCACCGTAAGTACGGGCATGAGCCTACTCTCTCTGCAGATGCCCGGGCCCCAGCATCATTGTGGCGCCCAAAAATGCCAGGCCCGCAAAGATAACCATGCGCCCGCCCATCACCCACGAAATGATTGTTAGCGCGATAAAGGCCAGCAAGGCCGCGGCCCGGGGCCAAACAGCCATCAGCAAAAGCAGCGTGCCCACCAACAAAACACCTACCAAAACGAGTGGCATTGCCGATAGTGCAAAAACATTGTAATCACTGCGGTGCAAGAGGATGTCGGCAGCTACGGTGGCTGAGGCCATGGCTCCCAACAGCCGAAAACTCAGTGCCAGCCAGCCTGTTAGTGCTGCGGTCAGGGCATCCACCACTTGCTGATACTGACTTTGCTTCGGGTCCAGCAATCCTGTCAGGATGAACCAATCGCGCAGGGAGACCAGAAAATAGGGCAATCCAAACAGAAAACTGAGCAGCACCGAAAAGGCATGGGGGGCCACGGGCCACAGGCTAATGCTGAGTGCGGCCAAATAAAGCGTTTGTAAAAATTGTTGCGGTTGTGCGGGAGGGGGATGCAGTATTTTTTGCTTGCGTCCCAGCCAGCTAATGCTAAAAAGATGCAGGTAGGGCATGAGTCCGATAATTAGCAGCCAAGACTCCAGGCGGGCGTAGTGGATGGCCAGGGCGGTGAGGACCAATGCGCCCAGCGCCCGAAACTCCAACAGCATGTGCTGGCCACCCACGGGCAGGCTTTTGTGCCCGCGGGCTTGAGCCTCGGCCAGCACTGCTGCTATCAGGGCCAGAGCAGCCAGGCCTGCCGGCAACCAACCCAGGGCATTTTCGGGCTGCGTTACCATCAAAAAACCTGCCAGCAACGCATAGCCCAGGCCCGAAAGCCAAACCAGACGCACCGGCAAATCAATGCCCATGCGCAGCGTTTTTGTGCCTGGCAGGTGCATCAGGGGCAAAACTTGCTTGAAGATGCGCAACTGATAAAAAATGGCCAGACCGGTCAAAATGGCCCAGCGCCCCAAAGGTTCTTGCCGCCATTGGGTTAGCAGCAGTTTGGCCACTAAAAACAGGGAGATGATGGCAAGTGCGGCAGCTATCAGCCAATCGCGGTTAAGGCGCTGACGAGCTTTGGCCCGTTGTGCCAGGTCTGCATCGGAAAAATGGGAGGACATGCGTTTTGGGGGGGCGAAGGAAAGGGTAGTTGTAGGATGACAGTCGTTTAACTTTAGCACAGCTATACTTGACACTCAAACTTCTTTGTCGTACTCTATTAGGTGGATGGATTTGAATGGCATTTTGTGGTGCCGGAACATCCCTCTTTCGGCCTTTCACCCCGTGTCTTTTGGCGCGGGGACAGGCTCTTCTAAAAAGGAATCAGGAAATGACTGATCAAATCGAACAAATTGCCGTCTTTATAGACTTTGAAAATATCGCCCGTTGGGCCGAAGAAGTTTTTCTCGATTTTGAACTTACGCCAGTCATCGAATACCTGCAAAGCCGGGGAGCGCTGGTCATCAAGCGGGCCTATGGGGATTGGAGCCGGTTTTCACATTATCGGGATGAGATGATGGAAAACGCCATCGACCTGATTCAGATGTACAGTGTGCGTGCTGGCAAGAATCGGGCTGACATTCGCATGGCGATGGATGCGCTGGAAACAGCCATGACCCGGCCTCACATTCGCACGTTTGTGATCATCTCGGGCGATAGCGATTTTGGAGCGCTGGTGAGCAAGCTGCGTGAGTATGGCAAGTATACGCTGGGGATTGGCCCGCGGCAAATCACGCACCGTCTGCTGGTTAAATCTTGCGATGAATTTGTGTATCTGGAAACCTTGCTGGGAGAAAATGCCGGTGTTTCGGAACAAACTGCCACCGACATGCAGGTCGGACGAAGCTTGCTGCGGCGGGCGCTGCGGGCGCTGGGGCAGCGTGGCGAAACGCCCGTAACCGCGGTGCGCCTGCGTCAGACCATGCTTTCTATGGATCCAACTTTCAATGAGGCCAACTTCGGGTTTCGTCAGTTCAAGGATTGGCTGGCTGCCAATGCCGATGTGGTTGATTTACATTCTCAGAATTTGCAACTTTATGTTTCGTTGAATGAGCGGGGCAGCGATGCCGCGGCTGGCGCAAATTTGGCGCTTTCGACAACCGGTTCGCCAGCGTCAGCAAAGCTAGATGCGCCGTTGGACTTGCGCACCCAGTATCGCCACATCTTCTCCCGTCTGAAAATGTCGGCGGCCGATTTTACCACCCGCCGTGATGTGCTACGTGACATTTATCGTGAGATTAGCGAAGCGCCCGGGCAGTACACCACCGACAGTTTGCTGGAAACTTTGCGCGAACGCTACGAGTTGCAGGGCATCGGGCGCAGCAAAACCATGTTGCGCCACATTTGGCAGATGGGCTTCAGACAGCGGGCCTTTGATTATGGTGATCAACCGGCATCGGTGCGCACGCCGGTGTGGCTGGCTTCTGATATCGACAGTGAATCGACTTTTGTGCGCCGGGCTGAATCGGGCTTTGTTTATGCTGTTATTCATGCCGGCATCGATGTGGATACCGAAGAGTTGGCCGCGGTGCTGGTCAATGACCGCGAGCAGGCTGATTATATTCAGGTTTTGCTCAACAAGTTGGAGGCCCGCGGGCTCATTGTTCAGGAAGATGGCCGTTATCGACTCCCCGGCCATTCTGCCATCCCCTTGTGCGATGAACCGGTGCTACGCCGTATTTGCCATGAGATTGAACAGGTGCAATTGCCCGAAAAAGCGGCTCGCGGGCATGAAAAGGCCTTTAATCTGGCCAAGCGGGCGATGATTCAGCGCTCGCAAGATTTTTCTGCGTCGGCGCACAGCTATTTGTATGCCTGTCGCATCCAGTGGGACGCGGTGCTGAATCAGGAGCCGGGTGCAACCTTGGAAGATTTGCGCTGGCTGATTGCATCGTATGCCTCGGTGAAGGCAGGGGCGCTTTCGCAGGTGGATAAGGATTACAAGCAGGCCCGACGTTATTACCTGGCTTTCTTTGCTCTGGTGCAGGAGGATAATCCTCTGTGGAGCCGAATGCGGGGGCTCATCAATCCGATGCTGGCCTATTATTGGGCCAATGCCGGACGTGAGTTGGGTGTAGATGTTTCTTCCTGGAATTTGAGTTCGGCCATGCCCGCGCTGGTGGCCATGCACGCCATCAACCACGAAAATGAGGATTTGGTTGCAGGCTGGCTGCAACGTACGCGTGATCTGGCTGAGGTAAATCCCACTGTTTTGGCTCGAGTGGTGGAGCAAATTCGTCACAACTATGCTGACCAGGCTGCTTATTTGCGCGCGGCTGATGAAATTCAGCAGGTGCTGGAAGCTGTGAATTGCCAGGTGCTGCTTTCATAGCTGACAGGCTTTTCAGCGCCCATGCGCCTTGTTTGGGTGCGGGGCAACAGGGTGGTCATGCAATAGCTCATTGCAGGCCCGATAGTTGCCAGGATTCGAGTTGAAAGTCGATGGGGGGGTGGCTGTTGCCCAGGGGTAGATGTGCAGCTTTGCCAGGGAGCAGAGTCAGGGGTGAGCGCAGCACGTTGCCTGTGGCATCGCGGATGCTGATTTCTCCAGAAAGGGAACGGGTGCTAAAGAGATGGAGTTGCCAGCCGGAGGGGTCGTGGCTGAGATAGGCAGCGCCCGTGGCGTTGGCCGCGCTAATGCCGTGGATGCCGGCCACCGGATACCAGGTTTCTTGCCAGGTGTAGCTGTCTCCCGGCTGCAGGGTGAGTGTATTGTCGTAGGTGGGGGTGATGCCGCCCTGCATTTCGACATAGGCGCTGGCATCGTTGGTGTAGTTTTGGGGGTCGATGGGGTCGGCCCAGCCAAAGCCGAAGCCTTTGAGGCCGGGAGTCATGTTGGCAGGAAAGATGCGTACCACGCCTTCATCGGCCGCGGTGTCGTAGATGGCGGCCCAGTTGGCGCTGGCCTGGGGGCGGGCAAAAAAGCCCAGCCATTGCTGCCAGTTGCCCAGGCGGCTGAGGTCTTGTCCTTGGTGAATGGGCCAGTTTAGGGCTTGACCGGGGTCAGGCAATGCGGGGTTGCCGGTGGAATGCAGGGTGGCCTGTTGGATGGGGTAGATGAAGTGGGTATCGGGCCCGGCGCTGTTGCCAGGGCCGGGAGCCAGCATGGCGTTGGTCCAGTAGCTGATGGGAATGGCTCGTTGGCTTTCGTTGTCCAGAGCAAAATCCAGTGTAAAGTGAGCTGTTTCGGGATGCAGGGTAACGGTGACGCTCAGGTGGACGCTTTGCTGATGGTGATCAAAGAGGGTGACAGCCTGCTGGCTGCTGCCGGGCAGGGTGATGAAGCCCCACGGCTCGTTGGAGGCGTAGCCATGTTCAGACACAGGTAAACACCACTCGATGCCGCCTGCGGCAATCCAGCCATTGCCCCGGGGCCCGGGTCCCCACGGCGAGGGTTTGATGATTGGATTTTGGTAGAGCTGGTTGCTGCCGGTGGGCTTGAAGATGAGCTGGTAGATGCGTCCGCCCAGTTGGGGCAGCAGTGTTAGGTGCAGCCAGTGGTTTTCCAGGTTGATGAGCTGATAGGTTTGCGGTTGTGCGGGGGGATGGGCGGCTTGCCACGCATCCCGATTGAATTTTTGGTAATCCCAGCCGGTGGTTTCATCGTGAGCCGGGGTAAAGTAGGCTTGCCAGGGAATTGTGTTCAGGGTGATGCTACTTTTGTAGAGCTGCACCGGATGGGCGGGGGTAGCTGTGGGGGTAGCTGTGAGGGTGAGTGTGTGCGTAGGGCTGGGGGTGTGCGTGGGGGTGGGTTGGGGGGTGTTGGTAGCTGTGGGGGTCGGGGTGGATGTGGGAACAGGTGTAGCTGTGGCTGTTGGCGCATCTTGGCCCGTGGTCATGGCTACTGGCGTTGTCGCGGGCGCATGATGCGCGGGCCCGGGCGCGCTGGTAGGCGCGGGGGTACGCGTCGCGGGCCCGCGGCCGCATCGAGCCAGCAGCAGGATGAGTAGCAGGGGAAGAAG
>CAZMDD010000010.1:0-54471 GCA_964565065.1 uncultured Caldilineales bacterium
GCCGAATCGTTTTCACCATTCATCGAAATACGCAGCAGGGGTTAGCCATGGGATAAATGATACGCATCGATTTTGCGCTCCAGGTCCTTGATTTGACGCTGATGTTCCTGAATGGTGGCTTGCAGGCGTTCGGGCGGCGAAGTGCCATGACGGGCCGCAGCTACCTGTAATCGTCCCAGACGCTCGCGGTAGATGCGCAACTGCTCTTGCCAATAGACCACCTGCTCTTGCAAACCGGCCTGCGCCATCTCTTGCACCGAGGCATCGCTGATTTCGGCGCCCTCGGGCGAAAGATTGGCGAAGTTTTCAGCCAACCACAGATGAAAGAAAGCATTGCCGATGCCAAGCTGTCCGCCATCGACCAAACGAGTATAGCCTAAACTGGTCATCACGTAAAGATACATGCGTATGGCAGACTCTTGCTGCCCCAGAGTCCGGGCAATACCTGCAGCATCATCAGGTTGGCGCACCAGGTGCAGCAAGATTTTGCGCTCGGTAGACGAAAGATGCTGAAATTGCAGCCGGAACAGCGAAGCCAGCATAGAATCAACAGCAATATCCTTTTTGCGCGGCAGCCGCAAACTGTGATCAGAGCGATAAAGCTGGTAACACAGCCGTTGTAAAAGATAGGGTTGATCCCCCGTGTAATGGTGTATGCGCCGAATGGCATCCCGGCTGACCTGCACCGGACTGCGCTGCTGCTGGCGCACCAACTCCTCGGCATCCTGGGGACTAAGTGCGCTGATGTAGAGGGGGGCAAAATCATAAAGGAAGGGCGATGTCGGCCAATTTTTGGTCATCTCGTGCAGGCGCGCCAATGATTTGGTCGAAGCCATGACCACCCGCAAATTGGCCGGGCGCTGAAATGCAGCCCGCAAACGCTGGATGGCTGGCGCCTCTTTTTGCACAATAGCCAGCAGTGCTTCCGGCTCATCGATGAGCAGCAGGACGCGGGTTTCTTGCTTTTCGAGCTGGCGGCAGACTTTGCGCAACATATTGGCTGCGTCATCCTGGGCCAATGCCGCAAGATTGACGCCCAGCCGCTGCAAAGCCTCGCTGCGATCTTCCAGCGCAAACATCAGCTCATCCCGCAGCTCGGCAGCAGTGGTGCAGCCCTGCATGTCCCAATAAATGGGCAGATAATCCTTGCGTCCCTGCTGATCCAATTGCCGCAAAAGCGAGGTTTTGCCTACTCGCCGCGAGCCAATGACCCAAATGTAGTTATCGGAGCCCAGCAGGATGTATTGTCGCAAATCGGTGTGGCCGTAGTAGCGCCGTCCGCTGACCCAGCCGCCAATGGTGTAGGGATTGCGATAAATGGTGGGGCTCATGGGCTGATCTCAAATTGATATGAAGCGCTCTCGACTGTGGCTGGAGCCAGCGCCGAGATGGCTAAAATTAAATCATCCTTGCTTTCGATGCCCGTGAGATGCAGCTCGCCATGCCCGTCGGCATCTACCGGCACATGATGCACCCGTACTTGGCCGTGCGGCAGCGGCTCGATGACCTGTACCAGCCAGTTTTGGTGCAAGATGTTGTTGGTCAGCAGCCAGCCTTCGGCCTGCCAATCGCCCGCCCCCTGCTCGAAATCCTGGAAATAGCCAATCTCGGGAATAGAAACACTGTCGATGAACATGCCTGGCTGGGTCACTGCGGCGTCGGTCACATATTCAAAGCGCAGTAGGATGTTTTGGCCCGCGTAGCTCGAAAGATCCACTTGCTCCTCTACCCAGGCGGCATGGCTGCCCGCGCTTTTGTCGGTGTAACCGGGCCCGTAGGCATTGCCATTGGGATTTTCCAGCGTGGTGCGCTCTGTTTCCAGCATCTTCCAGCTTTTGCCGCCATCCTCGCTGACTTCGAGATACGCGTAATCCCACAACGCTTCGATATCGTACCAGGTGAAGAAGTGCAACGTGGCCGCATCGGTCTGGCTCAAATCTACCGGGAAGGTGAGGCGGGTGTCCGATTCATCCACCCGGTTGCTCCACCAGGCCCAATCGCCACTGTGGGCATTGGTGGCAGCCAGTTGTGTGGTTTTTGCGCCTTCGAAGGTAATGGTCAAGGTGTCTGATTCTGGAAATGTGATGTAGTCGGTGGCATATTGATGCACGGTGCCTGTATCACTGGCGGGCAGTGCGTTAAAATCAACTGCGGTGGCCATTTCTGCTACCTGATAATCAGGATACGACCAGCGCTCATCTTTGCACCCCTGACTGTCCATCCAATTGGCTACTACCCAGTCGGCAAAGAAATCTTCGGCGCTGAGGCCCAATTGCAACTGTTGCAGCGTGTCATCCACCGCCTCGATGCCGTTGAGGTCATTGGCTACCAAGGCCTGGGTTGCTTTTTCGCCGAAACGACTGAGGAAGTATCTAACAAAGAGATAGCTGTTGCCGTAATGGATGTAGGTGTCGATGCTATCGGGCCAGGTGTTGAGCTGGGTGTCTGGCTCGCCCGAGAAAATCACATCGGGCCGAGTGCCACTGGTGCGCCCCAGGCCGTTAAGCTCTGAGGCCAATTCCGAAAAGCCTTCATTCATCCATGTGGTCTCATTTTTATCCTGATACCAGTGAATCATGTGCTGGAATTCATGCGCCAACGTGCCATTGTAGAAATCGGAGCCCGGCTTGTTGTTATCGACATTGATGTAAAACATCTCTTTTTCGTTGGAGTAGGGATGAATGATGGCGGGAATTTCATCTGCTGAGGAGTAATAGCCGGCTATGCTGCTCCCCAGGCCCTTGGCGTGCAACACATGCAGCCGCAAATCGTTATCAATGCCCGGCGACCACTCGCTGCCAAAAAATTCATGGTTGGTGGGGTAAATTTTGTCATCGAAAAATTCGGCTGCCTTGCGTAAATCTTTGGTTTTGACCTTGGACCCCACCTCGCGCCACATGTACACATGCTCTCCCTTGACCACCAGTTCTGCATCGATTTGCCAGTTGTCGTCGGTATCGCTGTTGCTTACCCAAAATGGCAGGATGTCGCCCACGTTGTAGCTGGGGGGATTGGCGTTGACCACCCGCTGCACCGCGCCCAACTCGGGCCGCAGGCGCTGGGCCAGGTCGATGGGATCATTGGGTGGGATTTGCGCCTCTCGTAGCATGGTTTCGGTGTCGGGCAGGGGGGCAATAGGTGTTGCGCCCGGAGCGGGTGTTGGGGAGGGGAAGGGCGTGGCCGTGGGCCCGCTGGGCGTGGGCGTATCGGCAATGACTACCGCGGTAGGGGTTAGCATTTCCAGCAAGCCGGTTTCTTCCAGTGAGCGATAGATGTAAAATCCTGCTCCGCACACCGATGAAACAGCGCAGCAAGAGAGCAAGGCTGCCAAAAGGATGAGAAGAAGTGCTGTATTTTTGGTCATGGAGAAACCTCCGGCGGGAAGCTGGATGAGGGGCCGGGTAGCGAAAAATAGCTCATTGCTCCCAGCAGGATTGAGCGAGAGGGATATTGGCGCCATCGATGGCGCGCACCCCCTCCGGTTCAAGATTGACGTAGGCGTGGGCGTAGGGCAGGTAAAACCAGGTGTAAACACGAAAACAAACGCGCTGATGCTCATCATCGGGCATGGGACGCACATCTTCCAGCGCCAGACGACGGTGCATGAAGCTATCCAGCCGCAGTTGCCAGCGCCAATCGCGGGCGGCATTGATGGCAAGACGTTGTTCTGGGCCTGAGACCTGCGGTTGCGGTGGCGACACCCACCAGGGCATTGTGGCCAAAGGCATCACTATCACCACCAGGATGAAGAGGATGCGAGCCCACCATGGGCGCCGCTGCCAGCGAAACCATTGGCCCAGCCAGATGATCACTGCCGTAAAACTCAGAATGACCACGTAATAAAAAAGTACGTTGCGCACAAACGAAACCGGCTGAAAAAACACCTCATCTGCCATGCCCACAAAATGGGTATGAAAGGGAAAGCCTCGCCAACCTGCGCACAGACCATCGCAGCTTACCTGATGCGGGGGCACACGAAAGAGGTAGCTGGAAAGATAGCTGATGCCGATGGCCATAAAAAGCCATACTGTGACCCACTCCAGTCCGCGCCGAGACCAGCGCACCCACCAAACGATGAGCAGCGTAATCACCAAAATTTGCAAAAGGGTGATTAAAAGGGCAGTGAAAAACATATCAGGGTTGACAACCGACAATGGGTTCCGAAATTTGCGGAGCAATGGTGCGGGCGTCGGTTCCATGAACCCACACATTGCTGGTTAAATCAGCTTCGGGGGCTTCCAGCCAGAAAGTCCAGTGATGCTCGGGGTTGCGGGCCAGCGAAACATCGATGTCGTTGAAATCGTAAAGGGTGTAGCGTAGGCCCTTTTCGACAATGCTTCGTTTTTTGCCCACCGCCAGCCTGCGCCCAATCTGATTATCCAGTGCGCCCACCAGCCACACCCGCGGGGGCAGGTCGGCAGGCATTAGTGCCAATTGGGTTTCGCGCTGGAAGAGTGTGGCGGTGATGTTGACCAATGGGGCGGTCTCGGGCGGAGCGTAGTGGCCAGCGGCATCGTGGGGCCAGGCTCGCAGAATAACACCATCAATTTCGCTGACGCCCGCCGCGGCCAGGGCTGTGGGGCTGGGCGGGTTAGGCAAAAAGGTGCGGGCGTCGTCGGCATGAATCCACACCGATGCGTTGCTAGTGGCCTGACCGGGCGCAACCTGAGCCATGTAGATGAGCTGGTGGCCCGGTTCATTGGCCCAGGTCACATCCACATCGTTCATGGTCCAAAATGGGAAGGGATGCGTTTGCATGACCCGATGCTCAGGCATACCCAGCCGCCGCATAGGTTGTGCATCTTTGGCCACAAAAAGTAGCACATTGGGCGTCCAGGCGCAGGGTGGCGGCTCAAGGCTGTGATTCCGGTAGAGGCGCAAGCCCAGATTGGCGCGGCTGGCCGTGCTGACAGGTGCAAAATCGTGGGGCCAAAAAATCTCGATGCGGGCATCTATATCTGCGGGCGGGGATGTGTGCGGCGGACTGGCCTGGCGGCGCAGCAAACCAAGATTTGAGCTGCCTGCAACCACATCTTGCGGGCCCCGGGCAAAGCTGTAGATGAGTGTATCGCCCAAATCCTCGGCAGCATCTTCCCAGCGAGAGCCATTGTTCCGGCTGCGATAAAGCCCACCGCCATCACGGCTGGCCCACCACAAACCGGTCTCCGGGTCGATGAACAGGGCCAGAATGTTGGGTGCGGCAGGGGTCTCGGGGGCGCCCCCGCGCCAACGCGCAGGCACGGGAATGCCTGTATCGCGACGGCTCCAATGCAGACCACCATCTACCGAAACATAAATACCTTGCCACGGTGCTGTCAGGATAAGGAAGTTGGGCAGTTGTGGATGTGCGGTGAGGGTGATAGCGCCTTGTTCAGGCAGCGGTGCCACCTGATGCCAGGTTAGGCCCAGGTTTTGCGATTGCCACAAGACCATTTGGCCTGCATCATCATAAGTTACTAGCGAGATGACGCTGGCCACGTCTACGGTCACTGCGACCACGCTACCCTGCTCAAAAACAGGCGTCCAGGAATCCCCTTTATCCATGGAACGTTGCAAGCCCTGGGCTGTGGCCAAATAGAGATTGGCCGCGGCTGGGTCGGCAGCCAGCGCCAGGGGATAAGCTGCCACGGGACGATGAATCCATGTTTTGCCCTGGTTGTCGGTGCGGGCAATGCCTTCATCGGTGAGGATGAACGCGGTTTGGGCATCGTGGGGATAGGGGATGAGTTGGCGCAGATGCAGACCTTCGAGACCACGTCGCGCGGGCATCCAGCTTTGGCCGCCATCTTCGCTGCGCCACAATGGCTGCAACAAGGTGTCATCGGGCAAAAATCCACGATTCAGGGCCAGCAGAGTGCTGTATTCAGGAGTAAATGAGAGAAGCTGACGGATGCTGCTGGCCGGTGGCAATCCGGGAGAGATGTCTTGCCAGGTTCCGCCGGCGCTGTCGGTACGCCAAATTCCCCCCGCACCCGCGGCAATCCAGCGGCCTTTGTGTCGATGATTAAAGGTCAGGCCACTGATGGGAACGCCAGCCAGGGCTGTGCCCGCGGCCCGCCAGATTTTGCCCCCATCCTCCGAAAGCCACAGTCCGGCGTTGGTGCTTAGCAACAGGCGTTGTCGGGCCAGCGGGTCTACAGCCAGATGCAGAGGTACAGGGGTCATGGTGGCGTTGGCGCCTGCCAGGGAGATGAAGCGCGTGGGCTGGGCTTGCCAGGTCTTTCCGCTATCCACCGAAACAAAGCTGAGTAGCTGCGGTTGTCCCCCGGTTAGCTGGGTGCGGCGCACCAGATAAAGGCGTCCGCGCTGAGTAGGATCGGGAGCCAGTGCCATGTCGCCAGCCAGCGTTGTTTCGGCTGGCAAGGATGCCTCGTGCCAGCTAAAGCCGGCGTCAGCCGAAAGCAGCAGGTGGCCTTGTGTTAGCAAATAAAGCTGGTTGCCATCGATGGGGTCGGTGATGAGTTGACAGGTTGGGGCGTTGCTGGCGCTTTGCAGTTGGTGATGATGCCAAGTTTGCCCTTCGTCGGAGCTGGTGTAAAGATGTGTAACAGGGTTGCGCTGATTGTCCACTGTTAGCAGATGCAGGCGTTGGCGGGCATCCTGGGCAATGCTGATGACTTTTTGTTTTTTTAGGCCCGAAATCTCAACAGCCCACCAGGTACGTCCACCATTTTTGCTTTGCCAGACACCGTTCTTTTCTGTTCCCACCCAGATGCTCGTACCGCGGTTCATCTCGACTATGGTCACCGCGGTGGGCCGGAACCCCGCTAAATCGTTGGAGGCTGGTTGCCAGTGTTCTCCGGCATCGACACTGAAATAAGGCGCCCAGGTGCTAATGGCCTGTCCCTGGGTGGTTTGTGTTTGATCGGGGTTGCGCTGGACACTGTTGCTGATGAAAACAAAGAGGAAGTCGGGCGAGGTTGGGTCTGCCACCAAATGGGTAACAAACGCAACTGGGCCATCAGCCATTTGCCAGGCGCCCGAATCCTGCGCCCGGGCAATGCCGTTGGTGACCAGAAGAAAGGCAAGTATTAGCAAAAATTGCCGCGCTGCACGCGTGCTCATGATCCAGGAACAAGAACCTGAACGACACAAGGAGTGGGAAAATTGCCGGTGTTATCCACCACGACCAAGCGCAAATTATAAGAGCCGGGCGGAACCAGGGCGGGGTCAAAACTGCCCAAAGCCCCATTGGTTACAGGATTTTCGGCACCGGCAAACCAGTGCCATTGGTCAGGTGCAGCAGCGCTGCTCCATTCCAGTTTGTAGTATTGAAAACTGGCAATGTTGGCGCTGCCGACGATGGTAACGGGGGCGTTCAGGCTTTGGCCCACGCCCGGTGATGTGATGCTGACGCCTGCGGTGGGGCATGCTGGCGCAACAATGTCGGGCGTGGGGGTATGTTTGGGACGAGGTGGCGGCTTGCGCGTGGCTTTTGGTTTGCGCGTGGGCGTAACCGTGGGCGTGGCTGTGGGCGGCAGGGGCGTGGGGGTGGGCGTATCGATCAACACCAGAATATCGGGCGTGGCCGGGCCTGCCGGAGTCATACTGCTGATTTCGGGCAGCAGCAGGTTACTGGCAGCCCAGGTAGCTCCCATGATGATGAGCAGGGTAATTGCCACACCAAACAGCCGGTAAATCCGTGCCATGGCTACTTCTCGCTCCAGTTTGAAGACCGCGGTGCGACGGTCCCGGCGCAGAGAAAAAGCCCGAAACAGAAAATAAATTCCAACCAGCGCCACCACACCGTAGATGTAAGGGGCGCTATCGGCCCAGAATTGCAAAAAGACGGTCATGGATGCTTAAAGGTCAGCAGATGGATGTGTTTAGGCGACTTCGGCCCAGCGGCTGAGGATGCCGCGTAGCAGGTGAATCATGTTGGGAACCAGAAGTTTTCCGGTATCCAGCACTTCCTGATGGCTGGTAACTCGTGGCGTGTCAATGGCGTCGATAGCTTCGTTGGTGATACCGGAAAATCCCAGCACCCTCATGCCGCCATGTTTGGCCACAATAGCTTCGTTGGTGGTGGACATACCGGTGGCGTCGCCACCCAGCAGGCGCAACATGCGCACTTCTGCCGGGGTCTCAAATGCAGGGCCCGAAAGACCGGCATAAACGCCCCGATGCAGCGTGATGTTGGCATCGGCGGCTACGCTGATGGCCAGCTCTCGTAGGTTGCGGTCGTAGAGGGTGGACATATCGGGGAAACGGGGGCCCAGCTCTGGATCGTTGTGTCCCATGAGGGGGTTATTGCCCATCATGCCCAGCAGATTGATTTGATCTTCGATAAGCATGATTTCGCCCGCACGGAAGTTGGGGTTCAAGCCGCCAGCCGCGTTGGTGAGGATGAAGGTTTCGATGCCAAAGGCCCGCATAACGCGCACAGGAAAGGTGACTTCATCCATGCTGAAGCCCTCGTAAAAATGCACTCGGCCCTGCATGACTAAGATGGTTTGGCCCTCCATGCGGCCAATGACCAAGCGACCTTTGTGCCCCACCACGGTGGAGCGGGGAAAGTGGGGGATGTCGGCGTAGGGGATGATGTCGGGGTCTTCGATGGCATCGGCAAATGCACCAAAGCCAGAGCCCAAAACCATGCCAATCTTTGGACGATGCTGGGTGCGACCGGCAATGTAAGCTGCTGCGTTTTGATAATCCTGGCGAGAAAATTGTTTTGTTTTCATAGATGGATGACAAGGGTTTTAGCGTCTTTGCGTGAGGACGCCATTTAGGAGTTTCAGGCCCGGGGGTGGGTTTCGTCGTACACTTCGCGCATGCGGTCAGGTGTGACCTGCGTGTAGATTTGGGTGGTGGAGATGTTGGCATGCCCCAGCATTTGCTGCACGGCTCGCAGGTCTGCCCCGCCACTGAGCATGTGTGTGGCAAAGGAGTGGCGCAAGGTATGCGGTGTCACATTTTCGCTGATGCCAACTTCTTCGACATAGCGCTTGATGATGAGCCACAGGCCCTGCCGGGTCAGGCGCGTGCCGCGACGATTGAGAAAGAGCGCATCTTCCTGGCTGCCACTGTTCAGCAGTTTGGCGCGGCCCTGGTGGATGTAGGTGGCCAAGGCATCGCGGGCCCGGTCATAAATGGGTAACAGGCGCTCCTTTTTGCCTTTACCCAGACATCGCACCGAACCGGCATCCAAATCAACATCGTTGATGCTAAGTGCAACCAGTTCGCTAACGCGCAGGCCCGTAGCATACAGCAACTCCAGCATGGCCCGATCGCGCTGGGTGGCCGGCGAATCGCCCGCGGGCGCGGCCATCAGCCGATCAACCTCTGCTGCGGAGATGGTGGCAGGCAAATGCTTTTCGGCGCGTGGGGTTTCCATATCCTTGGCCGGGTTTTCTTTAATCTGGCCATTTTTCTCGAGAAATTTGAAGAAAGATTTGACCGCAGCGACTTTTCTGGCCACGGTGCTGGATGCGTACTCACGTTCCTTCATTTCGAGGATGTAGGAAACAATATGATCCCGCGTGACATTACCCCAACCGCGCGGGCGCTGCTCAGGGGGCAATCCTTGCAAAAAGGTATGATATTGCCCCAAATCGTTCTGATAAGCGGCCAATGTATTGTTGGAATAGCCTTTTTCGGCCTTCAGGTAATCTAGAAATTGTTTGATTTGTTCGTGCATAAAAACATCCTCCACATGAGACGCATGTTAAATTTGCGGTGGTTTGGAGGTCATTCTATCACAACTTTTCATAAATGAACAAGCTCATCAGCGCTTTTTCCTTTTGCGAGAGCTTTTGTTCTGCCCAGCTTTTTTTTGCTGGATGAACATTTCGGCCAGCATGAGCATAGCCAGGGTTGTGAGTACAAAGACCCGTTCCAGAAAGCCGATGAGTTGCAGAACGGTCAGTGTTGTTACAAAAATACCGCTCCACAAACCAAAGCGCAATCCCATGCCTGCTAACATCTGCTGGCGCTCTTGAGACAAAATTTTCCGAAAGAAGAGGAGCCACACAGGCGCAGTCAGTCCCCAAACCGCCAGCAGCAGCAACATGAGCGCCAGAACGATGAGAAGAGACGTGGGGGCCTGCGTGTAGATGAGCGCTGCTAGTCCACCTGTGGCTAACAGGCCGGTGATAAAGGAGATGAGGGGGAATCGTGATTTCATGGCACTGGTACAGCCCATTTTGAGGGATGTACTGCCAGTATAGCAGGGAATGCCTCAGGAAACAACCGATTCGGAGCGGAAGATTTTGCTTTACGCGGGCGCATAATGCCTGCGCGCCAGACACTTTTTTGAATCGCACCAATTTATGTTAGAATGCAACCAAGTAAAACAAATCAAACCTTTTTATCACTCTCCAGCTTGGAATAATCATGTTAGCCATCGAACGACACGATTTTATTTTAGAAAAGCTCAAGGAAACTGGGCGTGTGCAGGTGGCCGATTTGAGTGCTACACTCAAAGTTTCGCGGATGACGATTCATCGGGATTTGGACGCGCTGGCAAAAGAGGGGCTCATCGAAAAGGTTTTTGGCGGTGCGGTGCTGCGCTCGGAGATAACTCGCAAAAATCAAACAGGTGTGTGCGCAGTTTGCGATCGTCCGGTAAGCGTGCATACCCGTGTGGTGTTGCATCTGGAGGATGGCGGCCAATTGGAGGCATGTTGCCCACATTGCGCCTTGCTCTTGCTGGATTCCCGGGATGATATTGTTTCGGGCCTGGCTGTTGATTTTATTCATGGCAAGATGATCAATCTTAAAACAGCTTCCTTTTTGGTTAATCCTGATGTGGCGGTGTGCTGCACGCCGCCAGTTCTTTGCTTTGCCGATGCCAGCGAGGCCCGGCGTTTTCAGCTTGGCTTCAATGGCCAGGTGGCCTCTTTGCGCGACGCCCAAAAACTAACGACACAACACATGAAGCTCTCGCTCTGATTCATCCCCCTCCTCCCCATCTTTTTTTTCGGAGATAGTACCATGCAACGCAATGTAAAAATGCTAACAGCGCTTCTTCTTATCCTGCTTTTGCTGATTGTGGCACTTAGTGGCTGTGGCGGCAAAAAAGGCCCCGATATTCAAGTATCTGGCGTTTGGGCCCGGCAATCACCCAAGGCTGCCACCAGCGGCGCTGCCTACATGCTCATCGAAAACAAAGGTAACGAAGATGACGCCCTCATCAAAGCTGAGGCGCAGGTAAGCAAGGTCGTCGAAATTCACGAAATGGTTATCGACGAAAATGATGTCATGCACATGAAACCGGTAGAGGGCCAGCGACTGGTTATTCCGGCCAAGGGCTCGGTAGAACTTAAACCGGGGAGTTTTCACATCATGTTCATCGGCCTATTCGATCAGCTTAAAGAGGGTGATGTGATCGACATGACGCTGACTTTTGAGAAATCAGGCGAAATGAAGGTGACTGCCCCGGTCAAAAAGACTCAGGGCATGTAGCAGTAAAAAATGTTGTCATGCACAACGGCTCGACAAAAAGACCGACGGCAACGTGGGTCTTTTTTGATTTGCTCCCTGGTTGGGGGTAAAATAAGGCATGAGTATTTATCTTAAAACGCCTTTTTTGCCGCGCTGGCGCTCCTCGACGCTGGGCGCACTTCTGATTTTTGTGGCGATGCTGGGATTGGGCTATTGGCAGCTCAGCAAGCATCATCAGCGTATGGCCTACATCGAGGGTATTGTGGCCGAGATGAAGGATGCGCCCTTTGTGCTTACCGGTGCTGCATCTGATGACGCATACGCTGATCGGATTTTTCATCAGGCCCGGGCCCGCGGCCATTTTGATTTTGCCAATCAGGTAGCCATCAAGAACAAATTTTTCCGCGAAGGCATGGGCTATCATCTGGTCACGCCCTTTTTGATTGATGGCAGCTCCCGGGCTGTGTTGGTGGATCGGGGCTGGGTCAAGCCGGAAGAGGTCCGTACTTCGGAGCAGGCCCGCAATTTTGATGAACCGCAACTTACCGAGATTCAGGGATTGATTCAAGCCACCGAAGAGAGTGCCCAGCCCCCGGCAGCACCGCAGTTTTGGTGGTTTCGCATCGATGTTGCCAGCATCCAGCGCCAGCTCCCCTACAAACTGTTGCCCTTGGTGGTGGTGCTGACCGACCCTGAGGAAACGCGCACCTCGCCCCCATTCCGCAATCCTCCCACCCTCAAATTGGACCCGGGTGCGCATTTTGGCTACGCGGTCGAGTGGTTCATCTTTGCTGCACTGCTCCCTTTCTTTTATGCCTGGATGGTGGTGCGGGTAGACAAGATAGAACGGAAGGTCTCGACATCTTCTGAGGACTGAACGAAAAAAGAGGGAGATGCTCACAGATAGCGTTCATCTCCCGTAACGACTAACGTACCCGACTTCAATCACCACAAAGGCACAAAGAGACTAAAAACAGCAAGCATTTCAAAACTTTTTCTTTCTTTGTGCCTTTGTGACTTCGTGTCTTAGTGGTTTCTAGCCGGGCGACCTGAGTCGTAACCATCTCCCTCTTTTTGTATTTTTGCGTTAAAACGAGGGTTTTACGAAAGGTTAGGGCGGGCAGCCTTCACAGTGTCCATGATTTCTGCTTCCATGGCCCGAATCTCAGCTTGCACCTGATTTACAGCCTCATCCAGGGGAACCAGGGTGATTGCTTTGGCGGCCCGGCGTTTAAGCTCGATGCCACCTTTCTTGAGCGAGCGCCCGCCAATGGTAATGCGCAGAGGTACGCCAATCAGATCGGCGTCATTGAACTTGACGCCCGGACTTTCGTTGCGGTCATCATACAAAACTTCTACGCCCGCGGCCTGCAAATCTGCGTATAATTGCTCTGCGGCCTCGAAGCCGCCCTTGAGGGCCACCATGTGCACCTGGTACGGCGCAATGGTCACGGGCCAGATGATGCCATATTTATCATTGTGCTCCTCTACTGCGCTGGCCATCAAACGGCCCACACCAATGCCATAGGAGCCCATAATCACCGGTTTGCGTTCGCCATCCTTATCCTGGAAGGTTGCGCCCATGGCCGCGCTGTAGCGTGTGCCCAGCTTGAAGATGTTACCAACTTCGACGCCGCGCACGGTGCGCAGGGGGGCTCCGCAGTGCGGACAAGCATAACCATCCGCTGCCGAGACAATATCGGCCACAATGTGAGCGGTGTAGTCGCGGCCATAGTTGGTGTTTAGCAGATGGTAGCCTTCTTCGTTGGCACCCGCCACCAAATTGGGAGACGCGGCCACCAAATCATCCACCACCAGCAGCATGTTGGCGGGGTCGATGCCCACGGGCGAGCCGTAGCCTGGTTCCGCGCCGATGGCTTTGATTTCATCTTCTTGAGCCGGGCGCAGCTCTTTGGCCTTGACCGCGTTGGTGAGCTTGGTTTCGTTCAGTTCCATATCGCCGCGCACCACGGCAAAAACAAAGCGCTCAACATCCACTTCATCCTCGGTGATGGTGGCCACCATGAAGACCGCTTTGGCAGTTTTGCTTTGGGGAATGTTCAGAAATTCGGCTAAATCGGCAATGGTTTTGGTTCCGGGCGTGGCGATTTTTTGCAGGGCTAGGGGCTCTTCTGTGGGCGGCTCGGGCTTTTGGAAGGTGGCCACCTGCCGATTGGCTGTGTTGCCGCAAGCATCGCACAACACCAGGGTGTCTTCGCCGATGGGGGTAAGATACATGAATTCGTGGGCTTGTTTGCCTCCCATCATGCCTACATCTGATTCCACAGCAATGACCGGAACGCCACAACGGTTGAAGATGTTGAAGTAGGCCCGATAATGAGCCCAGTATTGTTCATCCAGCCCTTCCCAATCCGCGTCCAGGCTGTAACTATCCTTCATGGTGAATTCGCGCACACGGATGAGGCCACCGCGGGCCCGGGCTTCGTCGCGCCATTTGGTTTGCAGATGGTAGATGAGCGCGGGGAGCTGGCGGTAGGAGTGAATGATGTCCCGCAACAGGTCGGTGACGACCTCCTCGTGGGTCATAGCCAGCACCATATCGCGACCTGTGCTATCCTTCATGCGGCCCATTTCTGAGCCAATGGCGTACCAGCGGCCCGTTTCTTTCCAGATTTCGGCAGGATGCACCACGGGCATGGTCATTTCTTGCCCACCAATGGCATTCATTTCATCCCGCAAGATGTTTTCGATTTTATCCAGCACGCGGCGGGCCAGGGGCAAATAGCTAAAAATACCTGTGCCCAGTTGCCGGATGTAGCCTGCGCGCACCAAAAGCTGGTGACTGATGAATTCAGCATCGGCGGGGGCTTCGCGCAAGGTTTCGCCAAAGAGATGACTCAGTTTCATAAATTTCCCTCAGATAAGAAACGACACGAGACTCGGGATGTTCAGTGCTGAGTGCTGTATCGTTGCAAGATGAATTGGATGGTATTTTTATGTAACGACTAACGAACCCGACTGCAATCACCACAAAGGCACAAAGACACTAAGAACACCAAGCATTTCAAAACTTTTTCTTTTCTTCGTGTCTTTGCGGCAAAGGATGAGCTGTCGCTGTCGGTACAGTTACCCTTTATTTTACATCATTGCCGCAAGATTCGGGTAACGAACAGAGAGGGGTAATCTCATCAACAACGAATTGCACAGCGCCCCGCGGGCCCGAGCGCACGCGCAGGCGCGGCTGCAAGCGCAGTTCTGCCCGCGCCAGGGCCCGCGCCAGCAGAGCCCGCTCATCCATCTGCCAAGCCGGAAACACCACAAAGCGGGTGTAGCCCTGCCGATGCCCCGCGACATCGGCCAGTAGCATGTCGGCATCGGCCCAATAAACCTGCGGGGGACCATCCCACAAGTACCATTGCCATTGCCAACCCAGCCAACGCTGATACACCACGCCATGCTCAGCGGGCGTTTGCGTGCGCAAAAAATCGGCTACGCTGTGCAACCCTGCGTAGGCGCCATGATCGCCGCCCACCGGAATTTGGGCTGCTGCGGCCCGGCCCGCGCCCAACAGCAGTCCCGAGATGAGCAGGATGGCTGCGCCCCAGCGCCAAATCTGCGCCCGCGCGGCCAGTGCATCCCACACATAAATGCCACCTAGCGCCGTCAACATGGCGCTAAATGGCGTTAGTGGCAGCAGATAGCGATCCCAGGGCTGAAAGCGCACGAAAAAATGCAGCGCCAGATAGCTCGCCGAAAAAAGCGCCAGCAGCAGTGCCCAGGCTGCCTGTGATGAACGCTGAGAGCGCCATCGCCACAGGCCCGCCAGACTTAGCGCGGCTATCAGCCAGGTTCCTGACACAAAGCCACCCCACCAGCGCCACACCTGCCACCACGCCACCAGACGCGCGGGCCATTCTGCGGGCGCAACCGGGCCCAAACCACCGTAACTGTGCCATGATTGCGTCCAGAAATCGGGAATTTCAGCGGGCAGGATGCGCCAGCCATCCCATTGCCACACTTTGAACCACACATAATAAAATCCCAGAGCTGCGGCCACAAATGGACGCCCCCGGCGCAGTTGTTGCATCCAGCGTTGAGTCGGAATAGGCCACCAGCGGGGCTCCTGCCCCAAAGCCAGGGCCAGCACGATGAGCGGGATGAAGAGCAAGCCACTTTGTTTCGTGGCAAAGGCCAATCCTACAGCCAAACCGGCCAGCAGCCCGCAGCGCCAGCTTGCCGCCAGTAGGGCCACCACTATCCACAATGTGAGCATGGGGTCGGTGTAAACGGTGGAGGCAAAGCTGATGGCAAAGGGTGACAGGGCAAAAATAGCCAACGTCCATCGGCCAGTACGTGGGCCCCACAGGTGTCGGGCCACCAACCACACTGCCAGCAGCGTCAGGCTCGAGATGAGCCAATTCAGGCTGCGGCCCGTAGCATCGCTGGCTCCGAACCACTGGAACCAACGGGCCAGGGTATAGATGAAGACAGGGGGTTTATCCACGGCCACCCGCTCCAACATCACATCCCGACCCGAAGTCACCAAGCGGGCCCAATAACTGTACAACGCCTCATCCTCGCGCAACGGAAAGCTGTTCATTTGCCAGCCGCGCAAAACCATGCCTGCAACCAGCCATAATGCGGGGTTGCTGGCTGCCCGCCGAACCAGCGAAAATTCGATCATTGCTGTATGGCGTTTCATGCCGGAATCATAAAGGCCAGCGTCATAAAGGTCAAGCCAAAAAAGTTGTTTGGGGTAAAAATTTGCATCAAATGCACCAAATGCACTTTTTTGCCCCCAAAATATGATATAAATCATACTGAGGCATTGAAATTTGTGGTTTAATAGTCTTGTCACCATGAATATATTTTTGTATTCTCCGGTGCACCTCCTTTCTATGTGTGTGTGGAGAGAAATCCCGAGGCAATGCTGCTTCGGGATTTCTCTGTTTTGGGGATTCATTTCTCACACCCCATCCGCCCTCCATCGCGAGGCTGCGGCGTTGGTCAATGCACAACTTGTGTCCGCTTGACCTGTTGGCGTGTCCATGATAAGCTTGTATCGACTTATGTCACTTGTTCCCCCACTACACTCTGTTTTGATTTCTTACGCACGCTTATGTCTCGCTCTATCTGGTTTTGGGTCGTCGCCATTTTGCTGGTCCTGATGCTTTGGGCCGGACGCAATCAGATTTCATCTTATTTTGCCAAGTTGCCCATGGCCGCGCAAAAGCGCACGACCAACACGCAACTATTGGCTTCGGCAACGCCGCGCCCGGCCACCCAAACACCGCAGCCCAAGTCGCGCCAGGCTTTAAAGACCTTGATGCCCACCAGACGCCCGGTCACACCCACTCCCAGCTTTGCCAGCTATGTGGTGCAAACCGGTGACACACTTTATAGCATTGCCAATGTTTATAAAACCAGCGTAACGACGCTACAGCGCATCAATGGTATTCAGGATGCCTCAGCGCTTTATGTCGGGCAAAAATTAAAGGTGCCTTCTCGGCCCCAACCGGCCAAAACTGCAATGCCTGCGGCTCCGGTTGCCAGAGCCGGAACGCAATTTTATACGGTGTTGGCTGGCGATACACTTTCTAGCATTGCCCGCAAGTTTCATGTTTCGATGGCTGAATTGCAGACGTTGAATACCTTGCCGAATCCCAACAACCTGGTGGTGGGCTCAAAAATTCTAATTCCTGCCGCAAAAATAACTGCAACGGTGTCGGTGGCGCCAACTGGTGTGGTAGCTGTCGATACTGAGGTTCATGCGCTGCCGGTGTTGCAAACACCTGCCGCAGGTAGTTTAACCACGCCGGTGCCGCCCCGGCCCGCCGAGACTCCTACGCCAACGCCAATTCCTACCATGCCTAGTGTGTGTAATGGTTTGCAGGAAGCAGTTTTCGTATGGGGTGTTAGCTTTTGTGTTCCTGACCATTGGACGCTTCAAGAATATGCGCAGCCTTATCGTACTGCGTTGCTAACCAAGCGTGAAAATGGCGGGAATGTGAGCCTTTACGCCATCAGCCGTCTGGATGGTTCGCCCAATGCGCCACTGAGCTGGAGTATGCGTCAGGCCCGAAATTCTGTCTCGACCGAGATTGCTTCGTTGATTCCTGGTGGCATTGAAACGCCTGATGAGTGGGGTGCGGTGGCCAAAATTTCTATAGCTCATCTGTCGGGGCAATCTTCCGAGGCAACAACCAAGTATTTAAAAAGCGGGGAGCGGGCTCGCGTGCAGGTGATTGTGTTTAATCATGAAAACCAGCGCTGGCGAATTGTTATGCTTGCGCCTGAATCATTATGGAATAGTTATAAGGCGATTGTTTATCCCTACATTGCCAACAATATGGAGACTTTTTAGCGGTTGCGGCGCGGGGTCAGCGTTGCCGGTTGCTGGTTGGAGGGTTCACAGTTCACGGTTTGCGGTTCAAGGTTCATGGTTTGGAGGTTGGGCGCCCGGCGCGGGCCGCATCATAATACCTGCCAAATTGCAACTCCGACCAAAAGCAACCCAAACTGAAACGCACATCATCGACTCGTGCTTGACAAGTGCCACTTTTTCTCGTACAATGACCCCACAATTTTACATGAAAGACAACGAATCGGAGGAGTAGGTTGGAAACGCTCGCCAGAGAGGCAGGGTCATCGGCTGCAAGCCCCGCCCGACACGCCCGACCGAATGTCGCCGAGGAGTCGATGGGCTGAAGCTTGTCATCTGCTAAACAGCGTTCTTTCTCTGCACTGATTGCAGAAAACTGTAAGCTCATCCGGGTAAGCCCGTTACAGCGCAGAGTGGGGAAGGCTTTTTTATTGGCTGGCACTTTGGCATGCCAGCAACCTTCCCAACCAAGGTGGCACCGCGGAAGTCCTCCGTCCTTGAGACGAGAGGGCTTTTTTATTGGCACTTGCAAGCCTTCACCTCAATCCAGAAAACACCAACGGCACAAAGGAAAAACTTTCGTAACGACTAAATAATCTCTGAAAAGTTACTTAACTTTCGTCAATTAGCTCTGTGACGACGCCAAGACGAAAATGGACGAAAGGAGGAACGTGGAGGAAATAAAATCGTCCACATTCGTCTCATTTGGTCCATCTTTGTCATGAAAAAATGACAAGCTCGCAAGTTGGAATTAGGAAACTTATTGCAAACTACTTAACGTCCCCGACTTCAATCACCACAAAGACACTAAGAACACCAAGCATTTCAAAACTTTTTCTTTCTTTGTGCCGTTGTGGCTTCCTGTCTTAGTGGTTTCTAGCCGGGCTACCTTAGTCGTAACAAACTTTCTCGACTGGCTTTTTTTGAATTTAGCCCAACCGCCGTTGCCCAATCTCCAATCTCTCAACATCCCATCTTCACGAGGTTCCCATGCCCGAATTCACACTGCCCAAAACCTACAATTTTCGCGATGCAGAACAGCGCCTTTATCAATGGTGGGAAGAAAATGGCTGGTTCAAGCCGGAAAACAGCCGCAATCCCGATGCCAAACCTTTCGTCATCAGCATTCCGCCCCCTAATGTGACCGGCGTGCTGCATCAGGGCCATGCCCTCACTATTGCCCTGGAAGATCTGATGATTCGCTACAATCGCATGAAGGGCCGCGCCGCACTGTGGGTTCCGGGAACTGATCACGCGGGTATTGCCACACAACTGCAAGTGGAACGCAAATTGCGCAGCGAAGGCAAAAGCCGCGAAGCTATCGGCCGAGAAGCCTTTGTGGCCGAATGCTGGGATTGGACACACAAGCACCACGATCGCATCATCGGCCAGCTTAAACGGATGGGGGCAAGTTGTGATTGGGATCGTGAACGCTTTACCCTGGATGAGGGGTTGAGCAAGGCTGTCCACGAAGCCTTTGTGCGCCTCTACCGCATGGGACTCATCTACCGCGGCGAATACATCGTCAATTGGTCGCCCGGACTACAAACCGCGGTCAGCGATGTCGAAGTCGAGTACAGCGATGAACAAGGCACACTCTACTACTTCAAATATCCCATTGCCGGGCACAATCTGGATGAAGGCCCGGGCCAGGGATACATCCCTGTGGCCACCACCCGCCCCGAAACCATCCTGGGCGATACCGCGGTGGCTGTGCATCCCGAAGACCCGCGCTACCAACATCTCATCGGACAACAAGCCCTGGTTCCCATCACGCATCGCCCCATTGCCATCATTGCCGATGCTTACGTCGATCGCGAATTTGGCACGGGCGCACTCAAAATCACGCCTGGCCACGATCCTCACGACTTTGAAATTGGCCAACGCCACAAGCTGCCCATCATCAACATCATGAACAAAGATGCCACCCTTAACGAAAATGGCGGCATCTACGCGGGCCTGGATCGTTTTGAAGCCCGCAAAAAATTGTGGGCCGATATGAAAGCTGCCAGCCTGGTCATCAAAGAGGAAGCCTATCAGATGCAAGTGCCCCGGGCCCAACGCGGCGGTGAAATCATCGAACCCATGGTTAGCATGCAATGGTGGCTGGATACCGACGCCATGGCCAAACTGGCGCTCAAGGCGGTAGAAAGTGAACGTATCCGCATCATTCCTGACCGATTCACCAAAATTTACAATAATTGGCTCAACAATCTGCGTCCCTGGTGTCTGAGTCGCCAACTGTGGTGGGGACATCGCATTCCTGTGTGGTACGGGCCCGACGGCCAGGAATTTGTCGGGCACGATGCAGCAGAAGCCCAGGCTCTGGCCCGTGAACATTACGGGCACGAGGTGACACTCACCCAGGATGAAGATGTGCTGGATACCTGGTTTAGTTCCGGTTTATGGCCTTTTAGCACGCTGGGATGGCCTGATGATACGCCCGACCTGCGTCGCTATTACCCCACCGATGTCATGGAGACAGGCTACGACATCATCTTCTTCTGGGTCATTCGCATGGTGATGCAGGGCCTGCTTTACACCAACGATGTACCCTTCCGCACCGTTTATCTGCATGGCCTGGTGCGAGATGAACATGGCCGCAAAATGTCTAAAACCTATGGCAACGTCACCGATCCCATTGAAATGGCTGATGAATTTGGTGCCGATGCACTGCGGTTTACCCTGCTTACCGGCTCGACGCCAGGCAACGATATGAACCTGAGCACCGACCGCGTGCGGGCCAATCGCAATTTTGCCAACAAGCTATGGAACGCCACCCGCTTTGTGTTGGGTAATTTGCCCGATGAGTTTGCTTACAGTGGCCTGCCCGCGGCCCAGGATTTGCAAACGCCCGAGCGTTGGATGCTACATCGTCTGAACCAAGTCATTGTCAGCGTCACTCGTCTTATCGATGCTTACCAATTCGGTGAAGCGGGCCGCCAGATTTACGATTTCATGTGGAGCGATTTCGCGGACTGGTACATCGAGGCCGCCAAACCGCGGCTACGGGGCGATGATCCCGATCCTGTGCGCCAGACCCTGGTCTACGTGCTGGATCAAACCTTGCGCTTGCTACATCCCTACATTCCTTATGTCACCGAAGAGCTGTGGCAGCACTTGCCGCATCAGCCGCAAGAACAGCCCACGCTGATGCTGGCGCAATGGCCCGCGGGGGTCTCGGTTGACGATACCGGTGCAGCCGCAGCGTTTGAGCATCTGCGCGAGGTGGTTCGGGCCATTCGCAACGCTCGCAGTGAGGCCGATGTGGAGCCCAGCCGCAAAATCGAAGCCATCATCCATGCTCCCAGCTTTGGCTCGGCGCTGCAAACCATGCCCCAAATTTTGGCCCTGCTGGCCCGGTTGGATGCCGATAAATTGCGCTTCGGGCCCGTGCCCGCGGGCGAAGCAGGTGTCAGCCTGGTGGTGGCCGATACGACCATCTTCCTGCCCCTGGGCGGCATGGTGGATTTGGCCGCAGAGCAAGCACGATTGCAAAAACAACTGGCCGAGACTGAAAAACGCATCAAAGGTTCTGAGGCGCGGCTCAGCAATGAGAATTTTGTCAGCAAGGCTCCCGAAAAGGTTGTGGCTCAGGCCCGTCAAACGCTGGCCGACCTGCAAGCCAAACGGGCCAAGCTGCAAGAACAGTTGGCTGCGCTGCGGTAGTTGCAACCATGACGCGCGTCCTCATCATCACCAGTAATTTCCCGCGATGGGAGGGCGACCCGCATTCACCCTGGTTGCTGGCACTTATGGCCCGGTTGCAGGCCCGGGGGCTCTCCTTTCAGGTGCTGGCCCCCGCCTTCCGGGGCATGCGCTCCCACGAGATTGATGGTATTCCGGTGCATCGATTTCGATACGCACCGGCCCGCTGGGAAACCCTGACTCACGAGGATGGCGCGCCCAATAAGATTCGCAGCCGGCCCGCATATTTGTTGCTGTTGCCCTTTTATGTGCTGGCCGGGCTGTGGGCCACCTGGCGATTGACCGGACAAACCTCCTTCGACATCATCCATGTGCATTGGCCTGTGCCGCAGGGTTTGTTTGGGCTGCTGGCCCGATGGCGCAGTCGCGGGCGTTTGGTGGCTACTTTTTACGGCTCGGGCCTGGTGATGGCGCAGCACTGGCCCGGTTTGCGGCAGTTTGTGCGTTTCTTTGTTCGGCGCAGCCATGCCATCACTGTCATTTCGCCCTTTACCGCCCGCTTGCTGAGCGCCATCACAAATACAACGCCACACGTCATTCCTTATGGTGTCGTACTGCCGCCGCCGCAGGTGTGGCCTCGCACCCAAGGTATGATTTTGGTGGTGGGGCGTCTTATCCCGCGCAAGGGGCACATGGTTTTGCTGCGGGCCATGCGCTTGCTGTGCGATTTACCTCAGGTTCATCTGATGATTGTGGGGGAGGGGCAGGAGCGGGCCAGGCTGGAGGAGGCCATTCGGAGATGGGGCCTTGAGCCGTGCGTTACGCTGACAGGTCGCATCAGCGATGCCGACCTGCAACAGATGTATCGGCGTTGCCATGTTTTTGTGCTGCCCGCCATCATCGATGAGCGAGGCGATACCGAAATGCTGGGTATGGTGGTTCCCGAGGCCATGCGCTATGCCAAGCCGGTGGTGGTCACAGCGGTGGGGGGGCTGGTGGATTTTGTTGGTTCGGGGGCATCGGGCTTGGTGGTTGCACCCGCTGACCCGCAAGCTCTGGCCGCGGCGCTCCGGCAGGTGCTGTTGGATGATGCTTTGGCCGCGCGGCTGGGAGCAGGCGGCTATGAGCTGGTGCAGACGCAGTTTTCGTGGCCCCGTGTGGAACAGGCGCTGTTGGAGGTGTATGGCGTGCAGGTGTGAGTGCGTTCGCGCACCTGCGCATCATGCGCCCGAGGCTAGGTTTTGGCTGGTTTGCGAGCGCTGATGATGCCGCCCCAGGTGTTGCGCCGAGCGGTTTCTATCTCGATGCCGTGGATTTGGCGGGCGGCGTGGTATTGTTGCTGCCACGCTGGAGGCTGGGTTGAGGGCTCCCAATGCGCTTTGGCTACGTAAATTCTCTGAAATCCGATATCGAAAAGCGCGGTAAACCACGCGTTTTCGGTGCGGTATTGGAAGCTGTTGGGGATGACGCGGCTGTAGGCATCCATAAAAAAGGGATGGAGCCGGGCCTGGGGTGGCAAGAAGGGGGTGGCAAAGAGGAGTGCCCCGGTCGGTTTCAGGGCGGCAAAGATACGCCGTAGCAGGTCATGGGGCTGGTGGATGAATTGCATGAGCTGCATGGCGTAAATGGCGTGGTAGCTGGCTTCGGACGCTTGCCATGTTTCGGCATCGTCAACGCGAAAGCTGATGTTTTGCAGGCCCGCGGTTTGAGCTTTGGCCCGGGCCATTTGCACGTTGTGCGGTGTAAGGTCGATGCCGCTGATGTGGCCATGTGGCCATTTTCGGGCCACAGCTAGTGCAATTTCGCCGTTGCCAAAGCCGATGTCGAGGATGCGGGCGTGTTGGGGCAGACGGCGCTGCTGCAAGGTGCGAATGACTGTGGCTGGATGCACATAGGTGCGTTGGCCATCCCATGAGTTGTAGTAGTCGAAGATTCGGGCCCGCTGTTCAGATTTTGTTGACATGAGGTTTTGGTGTGTTTGGGGTATTTGTCGGCGTGTTCTGGTCTATTGTGTGGCCAGGAAGTCATCGAGTACGGCAAAGAGGGCGTTCAGGTCGTCGGGCCCGAGTTCTCCCATGTGGGCAATGCGGAAGGTTTTATTTTTGAGTTGTCCGTAACCATTGCCGATGATCATGCCGTGCTCGCGGGCAAAGGCAATCATGGCGGGCACATCAATGCCGCGGGTGTTGCGCACGCAGGTGACTGTGCGGGATTCGTAGCCAGGTTCGGGGAAGAGTTGGAAGCCGTTTTTGCGGGCCCAGGCGTGGGTCAGGTGCATGCTGGCCTGGTGTCGGGCCCAACGTGCTTCCAAGCCTTCACCCAGAATGCGTTGCAGTTGCACATCCAAAGCGTTGAGCAGGCTAACCGCGGGCGTGGCCGGGGTGGTGCGCCCCGCTGCCAGATATTTTTCCAGCAGCAGCAGATCAAAATACCAGCCGCGGGCAGGAACCTGGGCAGCTCGGGCCAGCAAGCGCGGGGACACCGCAGCAAAAGCCAGGCCGGGCGGCAGTGCAAAGGCTTTTTGACTGGAGGTAAGCAGCATGTCCAGCCCCCAGGCATCGAAATCAATGCGCACGCCCGAAGCTGAGGATACAGCATCTACCAGTAGCATGACATCGGGGTAGTTGGCCCGCACCAGTTGGGCAATGGCGGCAATGTCGCTCATCACGCCGGTGCTGGTTTCGTTGTGTACGATGGTAACAGCATCGAAATCGCCGTCAGCCAGGGCGGCATCCACATCTTGCGGGCGAATGGGCTGGCCCCAGGGCAAGTCGATGCGCACTGAGTTTTTGCCATTGGCCACGCTAACCTTTTGCCAGCGATCACCAAAGGCCCCCGCTACCATGTTCAAAACTTTGCGCTGCGGGCGCACGGCATTACGCACAGCAGCCTCTTGCAGGCCGCTGCCTGAACTGGCTAAAATGTAAAGATGTTGTTCCGTGCGCAAAACCTGTTTCAGGCGGGGCAGAATACGATAAAAGGTCTCGGCAAATTGCGGGTCCCGATGCCCAATCATCGGGCGGGTTTGGGCGGTCAGCACCTCGGGTGCGACTTCGGTCGGGCCAGGAATAAACAATTTGGGATGTGGCATCATAAATCTCCAAGAAAAGGGCGGTTTCGGCAAGTAGCATGTTAAAGAATGTGCTGCATAGGGTGATTGCAGCGGCGTTGGATGGTAGGGGCTCTGAGACGAAACCGGCAGTGTTACTTGATGTGCTTGATTATTTTAGATTGCATTGTTTTTTGCAGCAAGGAAGAAAACATACCTTGCGAGGCTCTTTGAACATTGCTCGCAAGAAGATTTCATGCTATAGTGCCTACTTACGAAAAGAAAATTAAGCGTATCCTTTTCTGCTTCTCTCTTTGATTGTACCGCTAAAATCTCACTATCGCTAAACAAGCCTTTTTGTTTGGCTCACGCGTCATCTGATTAAGGATCTCATGGCCCCACTCGAAGTCGTTATTGTTGTTATCCAACTCATCTTTCTCGAAGGCATTCTCTCGATTGATAATGCTGCGGTTTTGGGAGCCATGGTCGCCCCCTTGCCCACCGATAAACCTATCCCTTGGCCCGATTCACTGAAGTTCATGGCTGGCTGGGGCGATAAAATTTTTGGGATGCAGCGTGGTGCAGCGTTAACTGTGGGACTATTCGGCGCTTATGCGGGCCGGGCGCTAATGCTGTTGCTGGCCACCTACATCATTGCTAATCCCTGGCTGCGTTTACTGGGGGCTGCCTATCTTTTCAAGTTGGCGGTGGAGCATCTTGGATCTTCGCACGATGAATGGGATGAAGATGAGGAGGCAGAAGCATTTGCCAAAAAGACAGCCAACAAAGGTTTTTGGATGGTGGTGCTGCTAGTGAATTTGGCTGATCTGGCTTTTAGTTTGGATAACGTGGTGGCAGCAGTGGCGCTGAGTTCAGAATTTTGGGTGGTTTTCCTGGGTGTTGCCATCGGTATTCTCATCATGCGTTTTGCAGCCCAGATTTTTACCACGCTCATCGAAAAGGAACCTGTGCTTTCGACAGCAGCTTATTTGCTGGTGTTGGCTATCGGAGTAGAAGTGCTCATCGAAGATATTGCACTGATGTCCGGTAAGGAATTTGAGATTCATGCCTGGCAAAAATTTCTGATTTCTCTCAGCATTTTGTTCCTTTCTGTTTTTTATGCACATTCGCTCTTTTTACAACGTCTTTTCGGGCCGCTATTTACAAGTTTCAAACGTATTTTTCACGTTATCAACCAGGGCATCAACCTGTTATTCTATCCTGTCACCTGGATTTTCAAGATGCTTTTCAGTGGCATCAGTTTGTTGTTCCGCAAATAACTATCACACGCAAACCTGACCATTCTTCCCTTCACTCATCGTAACGATTTACGTCTATCCAGGTAACGACTAACGTACCCGACTTCAATCACCACTCATCTTTGATTTTGCTGCAAAAAGTCATTGTACCCCAAAGAGATGGCGTAAAAAGGCAACATTGTTGACAAATCTGCTTCCTGTGCCAGCTATGTTTCTTTTTTCATCCCATGTCTTTATGGTGTGACTTTTAATTTTATTCTCAGGAGGTGTTATGTGTCCAAGTTTTCCGAGAAGTACGTAAGCACGATTGACAACTTTACTGAAAAGTTAGGCTGGCTTTCCCAGATTCTGACGATGATTGTTGTTGTCATCGGGTTTATGAATGTTGTGTTGCGTTATGTCGGCTTCATTATCGGCATTCGCCTCACCTCAAACCTCATCATCGAGCTGCAATGGTATCTTTACTCGTTGGTCTTTGTGTTCAGCTTTGCTTACATTCTGAAACACAACATCAATGTGCGGGTCGACTTTTTGTATGGGCAGTGGCCTAAACGGCGTCAGGTTTGGGTAGATTTTATTGGCAATTTCTTCTTCCTTATTCCATTTCTCATCTTAGGAAGTTATATTGCCTGGCCTGCTATTTTGCAATCGTGGGGGCTACGCCCCGGCGGGCATTGGGGCCCGATGGAATGGTCGCCTGACCCCAGTGGTTTGCCCCGAGCCCCGATTAAAACCATGATTATTTTTGGATTTATGACGCTCTTGTTGCAAGCGATTTCCGATCAGGTTAAGTATTGGTGGTTCCTGCGAGGCAAAACCGATGAGGAAATCCTGAAAGAGCAAGAGCACGACGCCCCTCTGCGCATCGAATAAATTCCTGCACATAAGCAATTATTCCCGGAGTATTGACCTATGGCTTCGACAACGATATTGGGCTTACTGGCCCTTTCCATGTTCGTTTTTTTCTTCATCCTGATTCTTATCGGGTATCCGGTGGCATTTTCGTTTGCCGGAACGGCTGTTATTTTTACTGTTTTGGGCGTTGCCCTGGGCGCGTTTAATCCTAATTTGCTCAAACTGTTACCTAGTCGCTGGTTTGGCAGCATGAACAATTTTACATTGCTGGCCATTATCTTTTTTGTCTTCATGGGCGCAGTTTTCGAAAAATCGGGGTTGGCAGAGCAATTGCTAACCACCATTGGCATTCTCATGGGCCCCATGCGTGGCGGCTTGGCGCTTTCGGTGATTATTGTAGGTACGTTGCTGGCCGCAGCTACCGGCGTGGTCGCGGCCACGGTCATCGTCATGGGCCTTATGTCTCTGCCCATCATGGTTAAATACAAGTATGATCATCAGTTGGCCACAGGTGCGATTATTTCATCAGGTACGCTGGCGCAATTGTTGCCGCCCAGCCTGGTGCTGGTGGTGCTTAGTGATCAGGTGGGTATCAGTGTGGGCGATTTGTTCATGGGGGCACTCATCCCCGGGTTGATTTTGGCCAGTTTGTACGCCATTTATGTCATGGTGGTAGCCTGGCTCCAGCCAGAGAAAGCGCCGGCGCTGCCTCCCGAGGCCCGCACACTCAAAGGTAAAGAACTGGCCCAAAAGGTTCTTATTGCTGTGATTCCGCCACTGGTGCTGATTTTCGCAGTATTGGGCTCCATCTTCTTTGGCTTTGCCACACCTACCGAGGCGGGCGCAGTGGGGGCATTTGGAGCTGCCTTCCTCACTGCTATCAATGGTAATCTGACCTGGGATCTGGTCAAGAAGTCAGCCCGATCTACTGCTAATATCACCGCTTTGGTGCTGATGATTCTTTTCTCTTCCACCTATTTCAGCATTGTTTTTGATGGCCTGGGTGGCCAGGAATATGTCAAATCCTTGCTGACCGACCTGCCGGGTGGTTATTGGGGGTTCATCATCGTCGCCAATGTGGCCATCTTCCTGCTGGGCATCAACCTAGAATTCATCGAGATTAGTTTTATCGCCATGCCGCTGCTCATCCCCGCTGCTCGCGAGTTGGGTGTTGACCTGGTTTGGTTCTCGGTGATGATGGCCATCAATCTGAACATGGCCTTCATCTCTCCGCCCGTAGGGTTCTCGCTCTTCTACCTGCAAAGCGTGGCGCCGCCGGAGGTGAAAACCATTGATATTCACAAGGGGGCATTACCATTTATGGCCTTGCAAATTGTTGGGCTCATTGTGGTTATGTTCATCCCCGAAACTGTGACCTGGTTGGTGAACGTCTCAGCACACTAATCGCATTACAACATTCTTCTACGAAAAAAGGGACGCAGCCGACGGTTGCGTCCCTTTTGTTATGTGCGCTTGTTGCGTGAGCGCTTATTTGTTGAACTTGGTGGCTACGTAGCTCATGAAACTGCCTTCGTTCAGGCTGTTCCATTCCCAAATGCGCTTGCGGAAAGCATCCCACTGCTCGAAAATGGACTTGAAGTCGGCATCCTGCTGTTTGTAGTCATCATAGAGTGACTCAGCGGCAGATTCGGCAGCGGCCAGAATCTCATCACTGTACGGGCGCAGTTGCACGCCATAATCCAGCAAGCGCTGCAACGCCTCGTTGTTTTTGGCGTTGTAGCGGGCCAGCATGGTCATGTTCGCCTGGTAGGAAGCGGTTCTGATGATTTCTTGATAAACCTCAGGCAGTTTGTTCCACTCATCAAGATTGACTTGCACTTCCAGCGAGGGGCCTGGCTCCCACCAACCGGGATAGTAGTAGTATTTGGCAACTTTGTGGAAGCCCAATTTCTCGTCGTCATAAGGGCCTACCCACTCGGCAGCATCGATGGCGTTGGTTTGCAGGGCTTGGAAAATCTCGCCACCAGGAATCACCTGCACCGTGACCCCCAGCTTGTCCATGACTTTGCCGCCGATGCCAGGAATACGCATCTTCAGGCCTTCCATGTCCTTGGGAGAGTTAATTTCCTTGTTGAACCACCCCCCCATCTGTGCGCCCGTGTTGCCGGCAGGGAATTGAATCACGTTGAAGCGTTCTTTATAAAGTTGCTGCATCAATTCAAGACCGCCACCTTCGTACATCCAGGCGTTTTGCTGCGGGGCCAAAAGACCGAAGGGAAGCGCCGTGCCAAAAGCCACAGCATTGGTCTTGCCCACGTAGTAATACGATGCTGTATGTCCCACAGGAACTGCGCCCTGCGAAACCACATCCAGCACTTCAAGGCCAGGGGCCAACTCGCCAGCAGCGCGGGGCACAATGGTAAAACGGCCACCGGTCATCTGCGTGACACGCTCGGCAAAAGTCTGTGCGCCACCAAAGATGGTGTCAAGCGCTACAGGCCAGCTTGTTGCCAATTGCCACTTAATTTCAGGCAATGCCGAATCCTTGGCCACTTCCTTCTTTAATTCATCCGCCTTGCCCGCGGCAGCACTTTCTTCGGTGGGGGCGGCGCTATCTTTGCCACCACAGCCCACCAGGGACATTGCAGCAACGCCCAGTGCGCCAGTTGTGGCAGTCTTGAGAAACTCTCTTCGCTTCATAATGGTTCCCCTCCTGATGGGAATGATTGGGTGAAAAAGGGAAGAATCTTAAGATGAGAGTGATTATTGTTCGATAATCTGAATCATTTTAAGGGATATTTAGAATGCTGTCAATTGATCCTTAAGGGAATTAGCGTCTCTGCATGGGAAATTTGGTTTTTATGCAAGCCAGAACGCCCCACGCTTTTGCCCACCATTCGGGCATCTGGTATGATTTTGCCATGACTGAAACACTTTCGCTACCCATTTGGCCTCTGCTGGCCGCAGCGTTCAGTTTTTTGCTCATCTGGGCGATGGGGGCGCTCATCACCACGGAACAACGCCATTTGCCCGCACTTTCGCTGTTGCTGGCCGTGGTCGGATATGCAGCCACCGGTTTTGCGCTGCACTTCGGCGGCATCGGCATTCTCATCGATCACCCCGATGTGGCGGCGTTGGTGTGGGAGTGGACCCCCTTGCGCCACGGCAATCTGGCTCATTGGGGCGTGGCTGGCTGGATGGGGTTCGGGCTGAATCAAGCCCAAACCCCGGTGGCGGCCCTGCTCTTCATCACAGCGCTGCCACTGGTTAGCGTGACCGCGTTGTTGTCGTTGCGCAGCCTTGAGCCACATCTTTCGCTGCGTGCCCGCCTTATCTTTGCCCTGCTGATGACCGCCATCCTGGCCCCCCTGGCCGGAAATTGGACTCAGGCGGGTGGCTGGCTCATGCACCTGGGGCAAAGTCTGGGCGCAGGAGATGGGTATCTTGATTTTGGGGGCGCGTCCTTCTTCCTTTTGGCCGGAGGTGTGGCTTTGGCCGCGCTGCTCACCGGGCGCAAAAACCTGAGCCCGACACCTGAGCCCGACACCATCGCTGGCATTGGCGCGCTTATGGCGGGGGGGATCGGGTGGATTTTGGCCTCACCACTGCACCTGTGGGCTGGCTCATCCCCCAGTATCGGGGCAATGAACAGTTTGTTGGCCTTGGCCGCCGGAGGACTCATCGGCCTGGTGTATGGCCTGGTGGGCCCGCTGTCGCTACGATGGTTCAGTCGCAGTGCCGCTGCGGGATGGATTGCTGCCCTGGCCCCCTTGCCCTGGATGAACCCCTGGCAAGCCATGCTGACCGGAGCCATTGCCGCCTGGATTTACATCCTGGCCGCGTGGGGACTTCGGGCCCGGGGGCGCCACGATGCCGGCGACAGCTTTGCCGCCTTTGGATTGCCAGCCCTGTGGGGGCTTTTGGCTGTGGGCTTCTTTGCCCCCATGCCCGGACAATTCAAAGCGCAACTTTTTGGCATTGCCACACTCTTCCTGCTTTCATTTCTCTTTGCCAGCCTCTTCCTGCTGCTGGGTCAAATCCGCAGCACCGCCACCTCAGGGAATTAATTCTAGTATGCTATTTTGGGGACGTATTCGCCGGGTGGTATTCTTTTTAGCGGGCCTGGCGCTGCTTTGCAGTAGTCAAACCGCCCTTGCCACCTCTGATGATGTCAAAACACTCTTCATGCCCTGGGTTGTTCAGCGCTATGTTCCCCCATCAGCATTGAGCTGGGATCAGCGCTTGACCCAACGTGGCGCATACCTTATTCCTGCCGACGTAGTTCCAGGACAATTTTACTGGCGATTGACCAGCGCCCGTTGGTACAACGAGGAAGAATCGCATGGCAAGCACCACATCTTTGTCGACACGCTCGATGCAGCGGGACAGCGGCAAGCAGGCGTTCCCATCCTCTTCTCCTGGCCCGACGATTCTTTTACAGCAGAAACCGAAATGAAACCGGGCGAGGCGTATGCCGCCAATATGCCCATGTATGCCATTGCCCCCGCATACAGCGCCCATCCCAACAACGCCCCCGCAGATAGCGTTGCAGGCATGGGGTTGGGCAGCCTCATCTATCCCAACAAAACCATTCATACCAGCTACGGGCTCATCTGGCAGTGGGTTCAGGCCCGATAACTTTGTTGACGGTGCAATACACCTGGATTGCAGGCCTGCGCCCGCGGGCATCATGCCTGCGCGTGCAACCAACAGCTTCCAAAACCGCGATGCAGTTCTTAGGTCTCGAAATATCGCCGTACCTGCGAAGCGGAAAAAACACCGCGATCAGTAACAATGCCCGTGATGAGCTGCGGTGGCGTGATATCAAATGCAGGATACAGCGCATGAGCCCCCTCCACCGCGGTACGCTGCCCCGCGCAATGCAGCACCTCCTCCCCATCCCGCCATTCAATTTCAATGCCGGCAGCACTTTCAGTATCGGGGTCGGGCCCATCGTAGCCCAGCACATAAAAAGGAATCTCGTGATACTGCGCGGCAATGGCAATCTGAAACGTGCCCACCTTGTTGGTAATATGCCCATCCAAGGTAATGCGATCTGCAGCGCAGATGAACTTATCAATCATGCCCTGGCTCATCAAGTGCGCAGGCATACCATCGGTAATGACAGTGGCGGTTAGGCCCAGCTCTTTGGCGCACTGAGCGGTGAGTCGGGCCCCCTGCAAGTAAGGGCGAGTCTCGGTGGCAATAAGCTGGATGTTTTTTCCCTGCTGCTGCGCCGTCCACAACATCCAGCACAGGGCTGCACCGGCAATGCAATGGGTGAGGATGCGGTCGCCATCCTGTAACAGACCCGCCGCGTGCTCCCCGCACAGCCTGCTCACCCGATTGCCCCGTTCGATTTCAGCGTTGACATAAGCCAAAACCGCCTGCTTGGCATCTGTACCTGCGCTCAGCGCCTCTTGCGCCCGAGCCAACGCTGCAGGAATAATGTGATGCAAGTCATCCGCTGTGGGGCGAGTGGCCAGCAACCGCGCTGCGGCCCGCTCATAACCCTGAGGAGTACGCTCAGCCAGGGCCAAACCCAGACCCGCGGCATAGGCCAGAGGTGGCCCTCCCTGCACAATCATAGTCTCGATGGCCCGGGCCACCTGCTCGACAGTGCGGCACACCACAAACTCAGTTTTATGCGGATAAATGGCCCGATTAAGCAGCACCACGGCATCCTGGGCAGCATCGTAGCGCAAAGTCTTAAAACGGTCGGCAAGGATAGCAGGATTCATTGTAAAGCGTGGCTCGTTTATGCCTGACGCTGCAAATAAGCCTGTAGCGCGGCCTCAGGCGTCTTTTCTTCGGTCAGCACCGCGTCGATGCCAAATTTCCGGGCCAACTTGCGCTTGCTTTCTTCGCCCATGCGTCGCCCGATGAACACGCCACATTCCGGCAACAGGTCAATAATCAACTTGGGGTCATCGTGATGCTCATGCTTGGTTCCCTGGCCTGCACCATAAGGATTCGGGCGCGTCTCCAGCAGCTCGCCCGCGGGGGAATAAATCTGAATCGCAGGCGTGGTGCCAAAATGACCGCCCCACAGGCGTCCTTTGGCGTCGGTAGCAATGGCAATGTTGATACGTTCGGTGGTCATGGAAGCTCCTTTTTGAGTGAATAACTGATGTTACGCAAATGACAGCTCTTGCCCCTTAATGTTTTGCCACGAAGGCTCGAAGGTGACGAAGCGGGGAAGTTTTTCTTGCTTCGTGCCCTTCGTGGTTAATCAGAGGATGAGAATCGTCATCGCTTTTGTGCTTGCCGAGAGCTGCTCAATCGATTGCTGTGTAATTTGAGTGAATAAGTGGTAAGTGGTTTGGCGACCAGTGGGCATCGAGCAGGCCCGGGGCAGCTCCCCAAGCAGTGCGATTGCCCGCACAGCGTCATCTCACCCAGGCCGCCAGTCCCTTCATCCATTTGTAAACGACCTTTGCGGGCCCAAAACTGCAACATGCCCGCCAATGCGCTGGGCTGAATGCCAAGCCTGCGGCCCAGCTCAGTGGTGGTGATGGGCCCGGAGGCCATCTGGAGTTCATGTAAAATGGCGTGAAGCATGTTCAATAACCTAAGCCAGTAACACCTTGCCAACCTGGAAGACCACAAAGGCCAGCAGCCAGCCTGTGGCAAGCTGTAATCCCAGGCTAAAAAACATCCATCGGAAACCAAATTCCTGGCGTTGTGCGGCAATGGTGGCAACACAGGGACTGTAGATGAGTACATAAATCATAAATGCCAGCGCAGCTAAAGCGCCGTGTCCATGACTGCTCTGCTCGAAACGTTGCCGAATGGCCAACGCCAGCGCCTCCGGCTCCGATGCCCCCTCATCGGGCAAAAGCTGGATGCCAACCAACGAAGGAAGCGTTCTCACAGTATCCCAAATGGCTTGCCCCAAGTCAAGAACCAGGGCCTGACTCTGGGCCCAAAAACTTGTAGCCTGCCGTTGGGCATCAGGCTCTGGGGCCACATGATAAACCTGAGCCAGCGTGCTTACCACCACCTCTTTGGCCAAAAAGCCAGTAATCAGAGCACTGCTGTTCTGCCAATTACCAAATCCCAAAGGCTCAAACGCAGGGCTCATGCCCCCTGCCAGATGAGCAAATGCGCTGTCATCCACCGGCGTATGCGCAAAACGCCCGTCGCCACTGACAGGAATTGCCATGAGCAGCCAAATGACCATGCTCACGACCATGATGATGGCGCCCGCACCGCGCAAAAAAGCACCGGTGCGCAACCACATCTCGGTCCACACATTGTGCAGCGTGGGCATACGATAGGAAGGCACTTCGATGAGCATGGCGCTCTCTTCGGCCCTCTTGAACAAGGTTTTGCGCAGCATCAAACCTGCAATCAGTGCCATGAGAATCCCCAAAAGATACATAGCCAGCACCACCAATGTGCTGTTTTGGGGGAAGAAGATGGTGGCAATGAGGACATAGACAGGAAGGCGGGCGCTGCAACTCATAAAGGGAACCAGCAAACCTGTGAGGATGCGATCGGTGTGCGATTCCAGAGTGCGTGTGGCATAGATGGCGGGCACATTGCAGCCAAAGCCCAACACCAGGGGCACAAAACTCTTGCCCTGCAAGCCCAGTTTGCGCATGTAGCGATCCATCACAAACGCGGCGCGGGCCATGTAGCCGCTATCCTCCATCAGTGCCATGCCCATGTAGAGGAACATGAGCACCGGAACAAAGACCAAAATGCCACCGAGGCCAGCCAAAAGGCCATCCACCACCAAACTGGCAAACCAGCTTTCTTGCAGATGCCCCAGCGCCAGCAATTGATGCACCCAGTGCGCAAAATAATCGTTGACAAAGCTGTCAATCCAATCGACCAGTGGTGCAGCCACATCGGTGGAGAGCTTGAACACCATCCACATCACTGCAAAAAAGATAAACAGGCCTGCCACAGGATGCGTAATCACAGCGTCGACTCGGTCGGAGCGGGTGGGGCCCTGCGGACGTCCCTGAACCACATCGTTGACCAGGCGATTCAGCCAAGTGTAGCGCTCTTCGGCGATGTGTGTATCCAGGTCATCGGAAGTTCCGGCAAGCGCGTGTTGGGCCTGCTGTCGAGCTTGGGTCAAAATCGACTCAGTCTCGGGCACATTGGCAATTTTTTGGATGCAGGGCTCATCCCCCTGCAACAGCTTTAGTGCCAGCCACCGCGCCCGATAGCGTTTACCCAGGACAGGATGTCGGGCAATGGTTTCGGCAAGCTGCGTCAAGGCCTCTTCGATGCGTTGATTGTAGCGCATGGGGGGTGTTGCGGGGGCCTGCTTGGCGGCATGGCCGGTGCGCGCCACTTGCACCATGGCCTGCTCTAATTCGGCCATACCCTGGCCAGTGCGTGCAGTCATGGGGATGACCGGCACGCCCAATCGTTGCGAAAGCGCGTCCAAATCGATGCGCAAGCCCTGGGCCCGGGCCGCGTCCATCATGTTCAAGGCCAGCACCACATGCGGCGTCATCTCCAGAATTTGCAATGCCAGATACAAATTGCGTTCAAGATTGGTGGCATCGACGACCACAATCACCGCGTCGGGCTGATTTTCGACAATAAAATCCCGGGCGATGATTTCTTCGGCGGAGAAGGCCGAAAGGCTGTAAGCGCCCGGTAAATCGACAATGTGAAAAACATCTTCACCTTGTCGCCAAATGCCCTCTTTGCGGGCCACGGTTTTGCCGGGCCAGTTGCCTGTGTGCTGATTCGAGCCGGTGAGTTGGTTGAAATTGGTGGTTTTGCCGGTATTGGGATTCCCCGCCAGGGCGATGGTGTACTCAGCCATGCTGCGCCTCGGGCGTGGTGACCAAAATTTTCTCAGTCATGCCGCGACCCAAAGCCAGCCGGGCTCCGCGCACTGCAATGAGCATAGGCCCGCCGTTATCGTGCAGCACTTGCAGCGTGACGCCTGGTGTCAGTCCCAGTTCGGCCAAACGGCGTGCCAGACGCCGCCCCGCAGTAATGTGCGAAAGCTGCACGCGCTCTCCCCGCTGCACCGTGCTTAGCAGGCGGGGTTGTGTGAGAGGAAGCTGAGAGGGTTGTAACGATGACGGCATAAAAACCTCAGAGAAAAGGGTGATGAGTAATGGCTGAAGCGTTGGCTTTGCCAGAATGAACACAGCGAGCTGTGCAGTTACGTTGAAATGAGCATAGGAGAGGATGACAACGCATCAGACGAAGATGGGTGAAAAGTTTTTCTTTCGTCGTGCTATTGTGTCTTGGTATCTTTTGTGGTTAATCAGAGAACGTGAATTGTTACCGCTTTTGTGGCTTGCGAGAGATGCTCAATCGATTGGTGCGCAACATCGGTTAAAGGGTTACGATGATGTTTTGTGCAACAGCCGTGCTAAGGGAGAGATGTCGCTGCTCAATTTGAACAAGCAAGGTGTTTTCGCTGCGGGCCAGTATTTTAACGGCAGCATCGGGCAGGAGATGTTGGGCGTGCAAGAAGGTTGCCAGGGCCTCTTCGGCTTCGATGCGTAAAATGCGGGCCTGCTGATTGACGCCCAGCGTAGAAAGAGGGCGTGATTGATCTGGCTTTTCTTCTGGCGATTTCAGAAACTCGGTGAGTTTTTCTACCAGCTCGCCCGGTGTTACATGTTCCAGGCGGCAGGCAATTTCTTCAGCCACATCAGCAGCCAGTCCCAGTTTATCAGCCAAAAACTGCTCCCACAGATGCCGCTTGTGCAGCACATTGCGGGCAATGGTCTCGCCCTGCTGGGTAAGCGTAACCCCTTTGTAGGGTTGATAGCTGACCAATTGTCGGGCCTCCAGCTTGCGGCACATCTGATTTGCGGAGATGGGGGAAACCTCCAGGGCTTCGGCCAGTCGGGCGATGGGCACGGGAGATTGGCTGCGTGCAAGCAAATCAATGCGCAGCAAATACATCTCGGTAGATTCAGAAATATCGGAAGATGAATTATGGGTTGCCATAAGATTTTCTCCATTGCAGGAGTGTATTTTAAGTTTACCTGAGAAAATTTGTGTAAGTCAAGTTCCTGTCAGTGTTAGAATCCCTCTTGGCAGTAAAATAATGCTACAATTTAGAATTATTCTTAAGTCAAGGCATAAGAGTTAAAAGTTTGGGGTTCACGGATTACGGTCGGGCGCCTGGCACGGGCGTCCCTACTTGCCTAACCACCAAAAAATGATAGAATGAGACACACTTTCACATCACACCCTCACGCATCATACCCCGCAATGAACCAAATCCAGCTAGGCCCCATCTCCCATGTGGCAGGCGAAATCTTCTTGCCAGGCTCCAAAAGCCTTTCCAACCGCATCCTCCTGCTTTCGGCATTGGCCGAGGGCACAACCACCATCACCAACCTGCTGGATAGCGACGACGTGCGCTACATGCTGGCAGCCTTGCAGCAACTGGGCGTCGTCATCAAGCTTTCGCCCGAGCGAACACAATGCCAGGTGCAAGGCCTGGCTGCGCCCTTTGCTGCACAAGAACAGCATTTGTATCTGGGCAACGCAGGCACAGCCATGCGCCCGCTGTGTGCCGCCCTTTGCCTGGGCCAGGGAACTTTCACGCTTACGGGCGAGCCCCGCATGAAAGAACGCCCCATTGCCCATTTGGTCGAAGCCCTGCAACACCTGGGCGCCGATATCGAGTATTTACAGCAAACCGGTTATCCACCTCTGCGCATTCGGGCCCGAGGCCTGCCTGGCGGCCATGTTGCTATCCGTGGCAACCTCTCCAGCCAATTTCTCACTGCCCTGCTCATGGCCGCCCCCCTGGCCCGCCAAGCAGTCACCATCACCATCGACGGGCCCCTGGTCTCAAAACCCTACATCGCCCTGACCCTGCACGTGATGGCCACCTTTGGCGTTCAGGTCGAAAATCAACAATTTCAAACCTTCATCGTGCCCGGTGGACAACAATACCGCTCTCCGGGCCAGGTATTGGTGGAAGGCGACGCCTCATCCGCCACCTACTTCCTCTCTGCCGCAGCCATTCGCGGGGGAACCGTACGCGTCTACGGTCTGGGCCCTAAAAGTATACAAGGTGATTTTGGCTACGCCGCAGTCTTGCAGCAAATGGGCGCCACCGTGCAATATGGGCCCGATTGGGTGCAAGTCAGCCGCGGCCACCTGCATGGCATCGACATCGACATGAATGCCATGCCCGACGCCGCCATGACCCTGGCCACCACCGCCCTCTTTGCCCAGGGCCCCACCACCATCCGCAACATCTACAACTGGCGCGTCAAAGAAACCGATCGTCTGGCCGCCATGAGTACCGAACTACGCAAACTAGGTGCCCAAGTCATCGAAGGCCGCGATTTCTTGACCCTAATCCCCCCCGCCCACATCCGCCCCGCCACCATCGACACCTACAACGATCACCGCATGGCCATGTCCTTTGCCCTAGCTGCACTGGGCGATGCCACCATCACCATCAACGACCCCGATTGCACCGCCAAAACCTTCCCCCAATTTTTTCAACACTTTCAATCATTGACATAAAGGCTGGAGATAAACCCATCTCCCAGAACCACAACAACCCTTCTCCAACCTTCCATCTGCATTTCGACCCTGAAGCTGGGCGCTATCTGGACGAAACCGGGCCTGGGGCGGTACAATTCATCCCATAAACTATTCTTCGGCAATAACTGCCGTTTTAGCGCAGAAACATCTGCATAACCCACAAAACAAAGGATACTCATCCATGAAAATTGAAATCAAACAGGGAAACATCACACAGACCCAAGCGGACCTGGTCATTGTCAACCTCTTCGAAGGTGTTACCACACCGGGCGGCGCCACCGGTGCAGTCGATGCCGCACTGGGCGGCCACATCAGCCAGCTTATCGCATTGGGCGATTTTTCCGGTAAGTTAGGAGAAACAGCCCTTCTTTACACCCATGGCAACATCGCTGCCCCCCGCACATTGGTGGTAGGCCTGGGCAACGCTTCCGAATTCGATGTCGCGTCCGCTCGCATCGCAGCAGCCAAAGCTATCCGGGCCGCCCAAAAAGCAGGAGCCCGCCACGTAGCCACCATCACCCACGGCGCGGGCATTGGAGGCATGGATCCCATCGAGGCCGCCCAAGCCCTGGTCGAAGCCTCGGTGCTGGAAACCTACGAAATGCCCGCCATCCGCAGCAGCGAGCCCCAAAACAAGCGCATCCAGCATCTCACCGTAGTCGAATTCAACGAGGCCCGCATCCCACTGCTGGAAGCAGGCGCGCAAACAGGACGCATCATCGCCGAAAGCGCCAACTTCTCCCGCGACCTGGCCGCCACCCCCTCCAACATCGCCACGCCCACCTACATCGCAGCCCGGGCCCGAGCCATGGCCCAGGAAGTTGGCCTGGATGTGCAGGTGATGGACTGGGGCGAAATGGAATCCCTGGGCATGAACATCCTGCTGGCCGTGGCCAAAGGCAGCGACGAGCCCCCGCAATTCATCATTCTGGAACACAACAAAGCGCGGGCCAGCGAACTTCCCACCATCGTATTGGTCGGCAAGGGCGTAACCTTTGACACCGGTGGCATCTCCCTCAAATCCAACAGTGGCATGTGGAAAATGAAATACGACATGAGCGGTGCAGCCAATGTGCTGGCGACCCTGCGCATTGTCGCCCTGCTGAACTTGCCCCTGCATGTGGTAGGGCTGGCCCCCATGGTCGAAAACGCCATCAACGGTCATGCCCAAAAACCGGGCGATGTTTACAAAGGCATGACAGGCAAAACCATGGAGGTCATCTCGACCGACGCCGAAGGACGCATGGTTTTGGCCGATGCCCTGGCCTATGCCGGGCGCTATCAGCCCGATGCCGTCATCGATCAGGCCACCCTCACCGGTTCCATCAGCATTGCTTTGGGACAGCAGGCCGCGGGTCTCTTTACCGAAGATGCCCGGCTCCAGGCCCGCTTGTTGGCCGCGGCCGAGGCCACGGGCGAACGCCTGTGGCCCATGCCCATGTATGATGACTACAAAGCATTTATCAAAAGTGACTTTGCCGATGTAAAAAACAGCACATCCGAACGCATGGCTGGCGTGAGCACCAGCGCCAAATTCCTACAACACTTCATCGAAGACTATCCATGGGCGCATCTGGACGTGGCAGGCATGGAATGGACGAAAAAAGCTCGGCCCATGTATCCTGCGGGCGCTGCCGCCTTTGGTGTGCGTCTGCTCACCCAACTGCTCACCGACTGGCCCGCAGCATAGGCACGAAAACATGATGCCTCTGCTGTCAATCTTCCACTTGGCAACTTTGCAAGAGACAAATTCCCATGTCCTCTGAACTCCTCAACACCTTCCCTGTGCATTACCGGGCTGCCATCGCCTGGGGCGATATGGACGCGTTTCAGCATGTGAACAATGTCGTTTATCTGCGTTACTTTGAAAGCGCACGCATCCGCTACTTCGAGCAAACGCCCATATTCGATGTTATGAAAGCAGAGGGCGTCGGGCCCATCGTCCACAGCCATCGCATCCGCTACCGTCTGCCCCTCACCTATCCCGATACCATCGAGATTGGTGTACGCATCGCGGGCGTGGGCGCCGATCGCATTCTCGCGGTTTACCGCATGGTCAGCACCCGACATCAGCGTATTGCCGCAGAAGGAGACACCACCATCGTCTTTCTCAATTATCGCACACAGCAAAAAGCGCCCATTCCCGGGCCCGTGCTGGTCGCCCTCGATGCCCTGGAAGGTTGGCAACCTCATGCTCGTCCTCAGCTTGATGCCCCTGGATAACAGGTAGCACGGCATCGCACCCGCGCCCATCATGCCCGCCCGGGCGCGCGAACCCTTCCCGGCGCCGTCAGCAATGCCCCCCTCCAAAAAAGCCCCGACCAACGTACTGGCCGGGGCTTTGATTAAGCTGTGCTACTTGTCGTTAGGCTTCATCCGTTTCTTCAGGCCCTTGCGGAAGGAATACAACGGCATCATAATAGCCATGCCCGCTTCCGAGGCTTTGGTGCGGGCCTGTACCTTCATCTTAAAGGCTGCTGTGCGCATCTCCTGCATCTTTTGCTGGAATGCGTGCGAAACAGGCCAGTTGGTTACCAAAATGGCCTCTTCTTCCTGCGGCTCCTCCGCATCCATGGGCTGGAACTCCCAAACCGCTGCTGCGTAAGTGAGTCCTGCACCAAAGGCAATCATTACCACTTTATCGTTATCCTTGATGCGTCCATCCTTCATGGCCTCGACCAGTGCCAGGGGCACCGAGGCTGCCGAGGTGTTGCCGTAGCGATCCAGATTGACAATGGTTTTTTCAGCAGGGAACTTTAGGCGGCGTAATGCCAAATCGATAATGCGCTGGTTGGCCTGATGCGGAATCAACACATCCACGTCATCCATAGTCAAGCCCGCTTTGGTCACCACATCTACTGCCACTTGGCTCATCACACGGGTAGCAAATTTGAAAACAGGACGCCCCTTCATGCGCAATTTGTGCTCTTTGCGGTCGATGTTCTCGTGGCTGGGATAATTTTGCGTGCCCAGCGCCGGCACGATCAGTGCATCCCAGCCAGCACCATCGGAGCCCATGGCAATGCTTTGCAGGCCGCCCGGTTGTCGGGAGCGGCTCACCACCACTGCGCCCGCACCATCGCCAAAGAGAATGGCGGTATTGCGATCCTCCCAATCGAGCCCCACGCTCAGGGTTTCGGCGCCGATGATGAGGACATGCTGATACGTGCCCGCCTGAATGAACTGGGCCGCGGTGTTGAGTCCGTAAACAAAGCCAGAACAGCCTGCCACCAGGGTCATGGCTGCTGCTTTGGTGGCCCCCAATTTATCCTGGATGATGCTGGAAGCAGGAGGAACCAGATAATCGGGCGTGGAACTGGCCAGAATAATCAAATCCAGGTCCTCGGCGCCAATGCCTGCTTTTTCCAGAGCCTGCTGCGAGGCGGTCAACGACATGCTGACAGTGGTTTCACCCTCAGAAATAATCCTGCGTTCCCGAATACCGGTGCGGCTGACAATCCACTCATCGCTGGTATCCATTATTTTTTCAAGATCAGCATTTGTTAGAACATTCTCGGGCACATACATGCCCCAGCCTGTGATTTTACTATAAAATTGTGTCATAATTTCTACCTCGACTGATTATTGAGACCAATAATTGCAGAGCGGAACAGCATGGCTCTCCAAAACCTTATTGTATGGGCATTGGGAGAATTTGCCAAATTCGGCACTAAGCGGGGCGTCGAGGATGAACAGGGGATGCGATCATCTGCCCCAGCGGCTCATGCCGCTTGTTTCGAGGTGTTCCAGCGCCAATAAGCGTAGGCGCCGGCCAAGGTGGCGGCTGCCCCCATCACCGCTGCCGAAGCAATCCAGGGAGAGCGCTTGTTGCGCTCCTCTTTCTGAATGCTCAAATGGCGCTTCGATAGCTCGCGGCGTGCTTCACTCAAGACCTGCTCATACAATTTGTTCTTGAACGCTTCATCGGGCTCGACTCGCTGCATGGTCTGCCAGAGTTGATCAATAGTCTCGAACAGGCTCTTCTCTTCGGGCAGAATGGGCCCCGCGACAAGCCGCGATTTAGCCGGGCCTTCAAAAATGAGGGTGCGAGTGTATTGTTCCAGGCGACGGGACGTTTCTTTCAGTGACATGATTCAACTCGTAAATGGTGAAGTGATGAGATGGCAGGCCAGTGGGTTTGTGGTTGAAAATGCGCTAAAGTAACGACTAACGTACCCGACTTCAACCACCACAAAGGCACAAAGACACGAAGAACCGCAAGCATTTCAAAACTTTTTCTTTCTTTGTGCCTTTGTGGCTTCGTGTCCTAGTGGTTTCTAGCCGGGCTACCTTAGTAGTAATGCGCTAAAAAGTGTTGTTTTGGGTGGCAACAGCCATGATGAAATCAACGCCCTCACGGTAATCCTGCTCGCCAAACCTGATGTGTTCGGAAATTACGTGAATTCGGGCCTGCAGCGGAAAATCCTAGCGCAGCAATCCCCGGCTTTGCATATCGGCTCGCAGTGTTTTTAGTGTGCGATGATAAAGTGATTTGATAGAGGATTCAGAGCGGCCCATCACTTCGCCGATTTTGGCATTGGGCATGCGCTCGACAAATTTCAGAATAATGAGTTGCTGTCGGTCTTCGGGTAGCTCTCTAATAACATCCAGCAGCTCGGCGTGGGTTTCGTTCTTTTCGGCTAACAGGCCCGGGCTGGCATGTTCTCCGGTGGCAGTAATCAAATCGTCTAGTTGTACCGATTTGCGCCGCGATTGTGAACGATGCCAGTTGGCCACCAGGTTATGGGCAATTCGATACAGCCAGGCCGAAAAGGGCAGGCCGCGGTCTTCGTAGCTGCCAATTTTACGCAGCGCCCGAAAGAATGTGCGGGCGGTCAAATCTTCCGCTTCTTCTTGGTCACCCACGCGATAGTAGGTGTAATTATAAATTTTGGTGACATAACGTTGGTAGAGTTCGCCAAAGGCTTCGGCGTCATCTTTGGCAAGCTGTACCAGGGTTGCGTCATTGAGTTGCTGATAATCAATCACGATAGAGGTGTGAGGTGACGCGACGCTGGTAAAAATGAAAACACCGGGCTTATAAAATGGTCGCGTCGCATGAGTGAAAGGGGAAGTCCGGGCGAGAGTGGTGCTTTATTCTAGCACTAGTGGCATCTTGTTCCCAAGGCGTTGTCAAGCTTTGGTGCTTGTGCTATGCTTGTTGGTGTTCGAAAGTTCCCATGTCGGCGATTTTGGCATGGGGAAAATGCTTATTCCTGCACACAAGGGAGATTTTCGTTATGTCATCAAAGCACCGACGAGTTGTCATCACCGGCATGGGAGCTGTCAGCGGTTTGGGACTGGACGCGGCCAGCACCTGGCAAGGCATGTTGGCCGGGCGCACCGGCGCAACCCGCATCACCGATTACGATCCTGCCGGTTTGCCCACACAAATTGCGGTTACTGTCAAGGATTTTGATCCGTACAAGTTTATGGATCGTCGCGATGTACGGCGGTTTGGACGATTGACACATCTGGCTGTTGCCGCGGTAGAAGAGGCTCTGGCTGATGCCGGTTTGGATTTGAGCCAGGAGGAGCTGACTGAGGTGGGCATTGAGATGGGGAGCGCTTTTGGGGCGCTGGATGTGGTGGAATTGCAGTCGCATCAGATTCGCACCAAAGGCCCGCGCGGCATTAATCCCGCCAAAGCGCCTGCGGTGCTCATCTCCACCACACCATGCTACCTGGGCATTCGTTATGGGATTCAGGGCCCGGTGAATTCACCTGTTGCCGCTTGTGCTACGGGTGTGGTCAGCGTGGGCGAAGCTGCCCGCCGCATCCAGCGGGGTGAGGCGGCTGTGATGTTAGGCGGCGGCACCGATTCGTATATGACACCCCTGATTATGGCTGCATTCAGCCGACTGGGAGCGATGTCCACCCGCAACGATGAGCCTGAAACCGCGTGCCGTCCCTTTGATTTGACTCGCGACGGTATGATTATGGGTGAAGGTGCGGTGGTACTGGTCATGGAATCGCTAGAACACGCCCTGGCTCGCGGTGCCACCATCTTGGCCGAATATGGCGGTTTGGGTTTTACTCTGGATGCTTACCACATGGCCGCACCCGATCCTGATGGGAGTGGTGCAGCCCGAGCCATGCAGCGGGCTATTGCCGAGGCTGAGCTTGATGTCGATGCCATTGATTACATCGCGGCGCATGGCACGGGAACCAAACTCAACGATGTTTCTGAAACCAGAGCCATGAAACAGGTATTGGGCCCGCGAGCCTACCAGGTTCCTGCGCCCTCCATCAAGCCGATGGTTGGCCATGCCATGGGCGCATCGGGCGCATTTGGCGTTTTCACCATTATTCAGGCCATCCAAACCGGCTGGATTCCTCCTACCATTAATTACAACGTTCCCGACCCTGAATGCGATCTTGATTATGTGCCCAACCAGGCCCGCCAGCATCATGTTGATGTTGGGCTGGCCAATGCCTTTGGATTCGGCGGTCAAAATGCCTCTATCCTCATCAAGCGCTACCAGCCGTAGCGCCCTCTGACCCTGCCATGAAAATACAACTCTTTGTAACCTGCATGATTGATAATCTTTACCCCGACATCGGCGAGGACGTTGTTACCGTTTTAGAGCGGGCCGGTGTCGAGATAGAAGTGCCCGCGGGCCAGACCTGTTGTGGTCAACCTGCTTTTAACGGCGGCTTTTTGGATGAAGCCCGAGAAATGGCCCTGCACTTCCTCGACATCTTCGCCGAAACCGAGGGCCCCATCGTTTCTCCCTCCGGTTCATGCGCAGCCATGGTCGTACATCATTATCCCGAGCTATTCGAAGATGACCCCGAGAATCTGGCCCGGGCGCAAAGCGTTGCCGCCCGAGTGCGGGAATTTAGCCAATTTCTGGTCGATGATCTGGGCGTGACCCAAGCGGGCGGGCAGCCGGGCAAATATACCTACCATCCCTCCTGCCACCTCACCCGCGAACTAGGTGTAACAGGCAAAGCTGAACTGCTGCTGGATAACATTCCCGGCGCAGAGCGAGTGCCCCTGCCCGATGCCGAAGCCTGCTGCGGCTTTGGCGGACTCTTTGCCGTAAAAATGCCCGAAGTCTCCACTGCCATGATGAATCACAAACTGGAAACCATCGAAGAAAGTGGTGCTGAAACCTGCGTCGTTTGCGATGTCTCCTGCATGACACATCTGAATGGCGGCCTGGTGCAGCAGGGCAAAGCACCGGTCGTCAAGCATCTGGCGCAAATTTTAGCCAAAAACACCGCAGATTAGCAGTGGCCAATCCCTCGCCGTGCGTGCTTCATTTCACGAGTAAAACTTCCGGGCTAATGTAAGCTGTGTTATAATCGCCTTGCATTTAGGAAAGTCGTCACGTGCGTCTGTGCGCCCAAAGCCGTGCAATCTTTGCACCAGAAGGCCGAGCTGGCAAGATTTTCCTAATTCCCGCCCTGGCCGCCTGCTTTTTTAAGTAGGTGATGCTATGAAAGCTGAAGTGTGACGGTTCGTTGCTATCCAGAGTGCACCACCAAGAGCACAAAGGCACCAAGGCACGAAGAACAAAGAAAGAAATACTCAAGAAAATCTGCGAAATCTGTGCATCTATGGTTGCCATGGCGATGAATCCATCTTCGCCGTTGGTCAAGATACACATCAAATGCGCAGCTACTTAAAACAAACGTAACAGCTACGGTTTTTATCGTGCTGGTTCTGAAAAATTCAAGTAATTGTTCACGTCTTTCCCGCATGACTACTAAGGTCGCAAAGACACCCAGACTGGAAGAAAGCTATACAAAAAATCTTTAGCGCTTCCATTTTTGGCATATTTGTGACAAGAAGTAGGTGGAGACCTGCGCAGTTACAACCCCAAAAACTTTGACGCACTGAAAAGTGACCCAGTTTTTCAGGGCTGTCATCTTTGTGTGTCGCGTCATTTCAAAGGAGAAATCTCGATGCTCGTACAACAGTATGGACTCATCGGTATTTTTGCCGTCATCGCATTTATCTTTCCCATAGCTACGTTGGGGCTTACCTGGCTTCTGCGTCCCAAACGACCAAATCCCATCAAAAATTCAACTTATGAATGTGGTATTGAAACAGTTGGGGATGCCTGGGTTCAGTTTCGCGCACAATACTACCTTTTTGCTTTGATTTTTGTCGTGTTCGACATCGAAGCAATTTTCCTTTTTCCATTTGCCGTAGCCTTCCACAAAATCGGGCTCTTTGCCTTGGTTGAAGCAATTCTTTTTATCTTCATCCTGGTGGTTGGTCTGCTTTACGCCTGGAAGAAGGATGCACTGGAATGGCAGTAGCGATTATCGCACTGCCATCTTTCATGTCTGCTAACTGGCAGATTTGTTCTTATTTATCGCGCTTTTTTACATCTCTGATAATCATTGGAGTCAAGATATGGATTTGAGAGCACTTGGCGAATCTTTAATTAAGATGCTTGAAAATACAGGCATGCCCCATGGTTGGGTATCGCTGATAAACTGGTTGCTGGGTTCAGTGGCCTTACTGGTGGTTGCCCTGTTACTGGCAATCTTCCTTATTTGGTTCGAGCGCAAAGTAGCGGGACGTGTGCAAGATCGTCTGGGCCCGAACCGTGTCGGGCCTTATGGCCTGATTCAGCCCTTTGCCGATGCCCTGAAACTGCTGACCAAAGAAGACATCACGCCCGATAACGCCGATCGCATCACCTACAACCTGGCGCCGGTCATTGCTGTCTTTCATATTATCATGCTCTTCGCCGTCATCCCCTTTGCCGATAAAGTAGTGGGTGCCAACATCAACGTAGGCATTCTTTATCTGATGGCCTTTGGGGCGCTGGGAACATTGGCCATGCTCATGGCTGGATGGTCTTCGCGCAACAAATATGCACTGCTGGGTGGCTTTCGTGTGGTGGCGCAATTGCTCAGCTATGAGATTCCGGTGGGCCTGGCCATGTTGAGCGTGGTGTTGCTGGCCCGCTCTATGAATATGAACACCATTGCCGCCCATCAGAACGGCATCTGGTACGTGCTGTTGCTGCCCGCTGTCTTTTTGCTTTACTTTATTGCCGCACTGGCCGAGGGCGAACGGGCCCCCTTTGACTTGTTAGAAGCAGAATCGGAAATCGTGGCCGGATACAATATCGAATACTCTGCCATGAAATTTGCCTGGTTCTACCTGGCCTTCTTCCTGAACACCTGGGTACTCTCGGCGGTGGCTGTCACCCTCTTCTTTGGTGGATGGCAAGGGCCATTTGTGGCGCAAATCCCCGCGTTGGGCGTGCTTTACTTCTTCGTCAAAGTCTTCCTCATGTTCTTCCTCTTTGCCTGGGTTCGGGCCACCTTCCCCCGCTTGCGCATCGATCAGATGATGTCTTTCTGCTGGAAGGTATTGGTTCCCATGGGGCTGGCGCTCTTCCTGGGCGTTGCCGTCATCGTTAAAGTTGGCGACCTGATGCCTCTACCATCCCTTGTTGTCAACGCACTTCTCTTTATTCTCAACATCGTTGTTCTGTTCGTGACACTCAAATTGCTGGGCAACTACACCAACGATTTGTCACGCTCCAAGAACAAACGCTTGTTTGCTCCCGAACTCCCTCGTTTGTAAGGAAACAGGATTTATGGTCGGACAAATACTTTTTATCCTTATCGCTGTATTTACATTGTTGATGGCTCTGGGCGTTGCCATTGCCCGGAATCTGTTCCATGCTGCGCTTTATCTGGTAGGTGTCTTCTTTGGCATTGCCGCCCTCTTTATCCTGCTGGAGGCTGAATTCCTGGCCATGGCGCAGATTATCATCTACATCGGAGCCATTGCCACGCTGATTGTGTTCGCCATCATGCTCTCCAAGGGAATGATGGGCAAAGAAGCTGGAGCCTACAACAGCCAGTGGTATTTTGCTGGCGGCGCCATGATTTTCTTCTTTGGCTTGGTGAGCTGGCTGCTGGTGCAGATGCCCTTCAAAACTGTTACCGCCAACGTGCCCGCCGACGCCATCGAACAGATTGGAACCGGGTTTGTCGGGCGCTACGTGGTTCCCTTCGAAGTCGCATCCGTGCTGTTGCTGGTTGCCCTCATCGGAGCAGTTATGCTGGCCCGAGAACGAAGCTAATCTCTGATTCCTGAACATCGAAGTAACGACTAACGTACCCGACTTCAATCACCACAAAGGCGCAAAGACACTAAGAACACCAAGAATTTCAAAGCTTTTTCTTTTCTTCGTGCCTTCGTGGCTTCGTGGTTTCTAGCCGGGCTACCTTAGTAGTAACACATCGAACCTCTAACACTGCTACTCCTGATTATCCGAGGAGACGTTTTATGACCATTCCCCTTTCATGGTATCTCGTATTTGCAGCGGCCTTGTTCAGCATCGGCTTCTTTACAACGCTTTCCCGTCGTAATGCCGTGGCTGTACTCATGGGTGTCGAACTCATGCTCAATGCCGTCAATGTGAATCTTGTTGCCTTTTGGCGGTATCTGACCCCCACCGACATGGCGGGACAGATTTTTGTTGTATTTGTTTTTACCGTTGCCGCAGCCGAAGCGGCAGTTGGTCTGGCGCTGATGATTTCCATTTATCGCACCCGCAAGACCATCAACATTGATGAGATTACTGATCTGAAGCGCTAAGCTCACCCGCTTGCACCTGTATCTGATTTCCGAAATCATTGAGGTTGCTTATGTCCGAATCGTTTTTTAACCTGACCTGGCTGATACCATTGCCCATGGTATTGGCATTCTTCGCCATCATCCTGTTTGCCAATCCTAAAAAGCGTCTTAGCTCCAACATTGCCATTGGCGCTGTGATTCTTTCGTGGATTATGTCGTGGGCTGTGGCCATCAGCTTCTTTATCAATCCCGAATTGACAGAAGCTCCCATCGACCTGACTGTGCCCTGGTTGCCTGTGGGTAGCCATGTCTTCCATGCGGGTGTAGCTGTCGATGCCGTGACCGCAGGGATGTTGTTCATGGTGGGCTTTGTGCTGACCATGATTTTCATCTACAGCGCTGGCTACATGACCTTCCCCGGCCATCTTGACCCCAAGAAGTATCCAGATGCCGCCAAGGAGGGCCTGGACCCCCGGTACAGTCGCTTTTTTGCCTACATTTCGCTGTTTGCCACCGGCATGTTGGGTTTGGTCATTGCCGATAACTTGCTCATGCTCTTTATGTTCTGGGAGCTGATGGGCCTGTGTTCTTATCTGCTCATTGGCTTCTGGTTCGATAAAAGCTATCCCGACCCCAAGCAAATTACCCCCAAAGCTGCGGGCCTCAAAGCCTTCCTCACCACCCGCGTGGGCGATGTGCTTTTTATGATGGGCCTTATCTTCCTCTTCATTCATGCTGGCGACCTGAATTTCCAGGCCATCTTCGGCAACCATGAATTCCTGGAGGAACTGGCTGCATCCAAGGTCTATTTGCCCATCTTTGGTAATGTCTCGTGGGCCGGTCTGATTGCCATGCTCATCTTCTGGGGTTCCATCGGTAAATCTGCACAGTTCCCGCTGCATGTGTGGTTACCCGATGCCATGGAAGGCCCCACGCCCGTTTCAGCCTTGATTCACGCCGCGACCATGGTTTCGGCAGGCGTTTACCTCATCGTGCGCATGTCGCCCCTCTTTGCCGCTGCCGCACATGGTGGCAGCAGCGTAATGATGTTCGTGGCCTTCATCGGCGCCTTTACCGCACTCTTCTCTGCCACCATCGCCCTGGCCCAGAAAGATATTAAAAAAGTGCTGGCCTACTCCACCATCTCACAACTTGGTTACATGGTGGCCGCTTTGGGGATTGGCGCCTGGGTGGCCGCGGTCATCCATCTGCTCATCCACGCCTTTTTCAAAGCGCTGTTATTCATGGGCTCCGGCTCGGTGATTCATGGCGTGCATCACGGGCACGAGCACGCCCATCATGCGCACGGGCATGATGCGCACGGGCACGAGGAATACTTTGATGCGCAGGATATGTTCAACATGGGCGGTCTGCTTAAACGTATGCCCATCACCGGCTGGACATTCATCATCGGTGGCGCTTCGCTTTCTGCTTTCCCGCTGATTACCGCTGGCTTCTGGTCGAAAGATGAAATTTTGGCTCATGCCTGGGATGGCGGGCACATGGCAGTCTTCTGGACTTTGGCCGCTGCAGCCTTCTTGACAGCATTCTACACCTTCCGCCAAATCTTTCTTACCTTTGTAGGGGAACCCCGCACCGAGGCCGCCAAACATGCCCCCGAAAATGTGCGTGCCATGACCTGGCCCCTGGTGGCGCTGGCCTTCTTTGCCATCTTTGGCGGATTCATTGCTGTGCCCCACGACTTCCCTGTAGTTGGAGCCATTGCCTCCGACTTCCTGGCACAGCTCATGGAAATGCAGGGCGAATTCTACCATCTGCATGTGGCGCCGGCAGCATTCAATTGGCTACCTGCGGGCATCTCTATGCTGCTGGCACTTAGCGGTATGTTTGCCGGTTGGCTCATGTATGGGCGCAAGCCTCTCAAGGCTGGCCAGCCCGACCCACTGCGTAACTGGCTCGGGCCCCTGTACGACGTGCTGGAAAACAAATACTACTTCGATGAGCTTTACAACTTCCTTTTCATCCAGCCAGCCATGAAACTGGCCAGCTTCGCCTTCACATTCGATCGTTGCGTTATCGATAAAATCGTGCGCACCGTGGCAGCATTTGGCGCCTGGTTGGCCCGCTCGCTGCGGCGCTGGATTGATGAGGGCATCATCGACCGTGCTGTCAACTTCTCGGGCCTGGTCACTCAGGGCTTTGGGTCGGTTCTGCGCTTGGTACAAACGGGCCAAGCCCAGAATTACCTGCTCATCATGCTGCTTTCCGTCGTCATCTTACTGTTGCTAATTCCCTTTGGCGGCTAATCACAACACATTTGTAACTGTTACGTCGTCCTCATTAACCACGAAGAACATCACGGAACCAAGAAAAACTGTCCCCAGCAAGCCTTCGTGACAAAGGGTTCGATGCCACGTTCTGCACCGTTAACCATGCTTTCGCAGAAAGCCCCTTCATCTTACCAAATAAAACAAAGTATTTATCTTTATCTCCAATTGTAAACCGAGGAGGAGATTTCAATGGAATTACTTCGTAGTTCGGTCTTAACGCTGATTGTTTTTCTGCCAGCTATTGGCAGCGTTATCGTTGCCTTGTTGCCGAAAGAAAAAGAATCACTCATCAAAAAATTTGCCATCTGGTGGAGCTTCATCCCCCTGCTGCTCTCGATTTGGTTGGCCATCGATTACGCCACCTACTTCCTGCATGGCAATCAAATGGCTTATCAGGTCAATCGTTTGTGGATTCCCGGCATTAACGTGCATTACCATCTGGGCGCCGATGGCCTGAGCGTGCCGCTCATCTTCCTGACAGCCTTGCTGACAACATTGGGCCTTTATTACTCCGCCCGGGTCATCCGCAAGCGCGTCAAGGAATTCTTCCTGCTCTTCCTGCTGCTGGCTACAGGCATGTTCGGCGTTTTTGTCTCGCTGGATTTGATTCTGTTTTATGTCTTCTGGGAGATTGGGTTGGTTCCCATGTACTTCCTCATCGGCATTTGGGGCAACCCCAAGGATCGCCCGCAGTACGCAGCCATCAAATTCTTCCTCTACACCCTGACCGGCTCCATTTTTATGCTGCTGGCCATGATTGGCGTGTACTTCAGTGCTGGCACTTTCGATATTCTGGACGCGGCAGCCAAGGGCGTTTGGTTGAATGCGCCCATGTTCGCCTCCCTCTCCTTCTGGGCTTTCTTCATCGCCTTTGCCATCAAAGTCCCCAGCTTCCCCTTCCATACCTGGTTGCCCGATGCCCACACCGCCGCTCCCACTGCCGGCTCCGTCATCCTGGCAGGTGTCTTGCTGAAACTGGGCGCTTACGGCATCTTGCGGGTACTGCTTACCCTCTTCCCCGGCCAGTTCGCACACTTTGGTTGGATTGTCGCCTTACTGGGCGTTATCGGCATCGTTTACGGCGCATTTGTCTCATTGGCCCAAACTGACCTCAAACGGCTGATTGCTTACTCCTCGGTGAGCCACATGGGGTACATCATGCTGGGCATTGGCGCTGTGGCTGTGGCTCTGAACATGAAAGATGTCGAGGGCGCACGCGAAAGCGCCGTGATGGCCTTCAATGGTGCCAGCTTGCAGATGTTCATGCACGGTATCATTACCGGGGCCCTCTTCTTCCTGGTCGGCATCATTTACGAGCGGGCCCACACCCGCGAACTCAAAGCCTTTGGCGGTCTGAGTGCCATCACCCCTGTTTATTACGCCACCATGATGTTTGCAGGCTTCGCATCATTGGGCCTGCCCGGTCTGGCTGGCTTCTGGGCTGAATTCTTCACCTTCCGAGGTGCTTTTGGCATCGTGCCCGTTTTGGCGCTGATTGGCGTCATCGGCATCGTCATCACCGCCGCCTACATCCTTTATCGCATTGTGCAAAGCCTTTTCCTGGGCGAATACGATGCCAAACGTTGGGATCACTGGACAACCGTTTTCGGTGAACATGCCCACGGTCCCACCGACATGGCCTTCTTCGAGAAAGTCACCTTGTGGCCGTTGGTGCTGCTGATGATTATTCTGGGTCTGTGGCCCACACCGCTGCTTTCCTACTTTAACGAAGCCGCGGCCAACATCCTCTCCAACCTTCACTTCTAAACCAAACAGGAGGGATGATTTTGAACGTATCACAAATGCTTCGCCTCTTATCGCCCGAGCTTATCCTGCTGATCACCGGTTTTGTGGTCATTGGGGTCGATTTGGCGCAACATCGAGAGGATGACGGGCGCACCGCTGCCACACTCTCCGTTATCGGATTGGTACTGGCCGCAATAGCCACCCTCTTCCTCTACATGAGCCATCCTGGCGAGATTGTGCTCTCCACCATGGCCATCGACGCCTATGCTCTCTTCTTCAAAACAGTCTCCATCATTGGCGTAGCCCTGGTTATCATCGCTTCGGTGCATTACATGGCCGGGCGCAGCAAATATCTGGGCGAATTCTACGCACTTCTGGTCTTTGCTGCACTGGCTATCAGCATCGCGGTCAGCGCCACCAGTCTGGTACTGGTCTACATCGGCATCGAATTCCTTTCCATCACCTCCTACATCCTGGCCGGATTCCTGCGCGGCAACCGGCGCTCCGAAGAAGCTGCCATCAAATACTTTTTGTATGGTGCCTCTGCCGGTGCAATTCTTCTGTTCGGGATTTCATTGCTGTTCGGCATTACCGGCTCGCTGGATATGGCCACCATTGGCAAATCCTTAATGAGCAGCGGCAGTGCCCATTGGATTGGCCTGGTGGCGTTGATGATGGTTTTGGCCGGATTGGGTTACAAAGCCAGCCTGGTTCCCTTCCATCAGTGGGCTCCCGATACTTATGATGGCGCGCCCACGCCCGTTTCTGCTTTTCTTTCTACCGCCTCGAAAGCTGCCGGTTTTGCTGTGATTGGCCGGGTACTGCTGACTGCATTCCCACAATTGCATTACGATTGGGCTGTGATTTTAGGCGCCATTGCCGTGATGACCATGTTCCTGGGTAATCTCACAGCGCTCAAACAGACCAGCGTCAAGCGCATGTTGGCCTATTCCTCCATCGGGCAGGCCGGCTACATTTTGCTGGGACTGATTGCCGTGAACAGCAGCACCGACTTTGGCGGCATGAATGGCCTGATGATTTACCTCTTTGGCTACATTTTTACCAACGTGGGGGCATTCTTACTGCTGCTGGCTATCGAAAAGAAGAGTGGCGGCTCTACCCACATGGAACAGTTTGACGGTCTTTCGCAGCGGGCCCCGGCTTTGGCCTTCCTCATGGCCTTCTTCCTACTTTCGTTAGCGGGTGTGCCCCCTACTGCCGGATTCATTGGCAAGTTCTATGTTTTTGCAGCGGTTGTGAACCAGAAGATGCTTCTGCTGGGTGGATTGGCCGCAGTGAACACAGTCATCGCCGCATTCTACTACCTTAACGTGATTCGGCACATGTACTTTGCCGAAAGCTCTGTCGAAGGTGGTGTGCCCGCCAGCAAAGGTCTGATGCGAGTGCTAATTTTCAATGCCATCATGGTCTTGGCCATTGGCGTCCTGGCGCAGTTCTTTATGAATTGGGTCAACAACTCCGTTGCCATGCTCATCGCCCGCGGCTTCTAATCCTGCGTCGTTTGCAACGAGACTTTATTGGTCACGAAGACCTGAAGAAAAGGAAGCGTAACGACTAACGTACCCGACTTCAATCACCACAAAGGCGCAAAGACACTAAGAGCACCAAGCATTTCAAAGCTTTTTCTTTTATTCGTGCCTTTGTGGCTTCCTGTCTTCCTGGTTTCTAGCCGGGCTATCTTAGTAGGAACAATGAAGAAGCAAAAAGATTTTTCCTCCTTCATTGCGCCTTTGCGATGTTATCATCACCCTCAAACATTGGCCCGTCTCATTTTTGTGAGGCGGGTTTTTTATTGCAAGATGCCGCGTTCCATGCCCGGGCAATGGGGGCGTTTCAGTTTGGGGGTA
>CAZMDD010000011.1:0-7070 GCA_964565065.1 uncultured Caldilineales bacterium
CTTCAAGTAACGACTAAGGTAGCCCGGCTAGAAACCACTAAGACACGAAGCCACAAAGGCACAAAGAAAGAAAAAGTTTTGAAATGCTTGGTGTTCTTAGTGTCTTTGTGCCTTTGTGGTGATTGAAGTCGGGTACGTTAGTGGTTACCCCTTCAAAGGATGCAATCGTGCTTCATAACCTTCGAGATATTTCAATCATTCTGCTGGCGCTGGAAACCATCGTCATCGGCATTATTTTGCTGCTGTTGCTGTGGCAGGTGCGTCTGTTGGTCATCTTGCTGCGCGATGAAGTCAAGCCCATCTTGAAGGATGCTCAGGAAACCAGCAAAACTGTCCAATCGACCACGAAATTTGTAAGCAAGCGAATGGCCAAGCCAGCGGTGGGGGCCATCAGTTTCATGTCTGGGCTCAAGAGTGCGGTCAAATCTCTAAAAAAACCTGTTGCACCCGCCGACCCTTTGGCTGCTTCGGCCCGGCAGCCCGACACGCCCGAGGAGGAGGATGATGCGTAGTTTTTCATCGGGCCTGTGGGTTGGTTTTGTAGCGGGCGTTGTTTTTATGGCGCTAATGCAGCGGGCCAATGATGTGCCCTCGCTGGAAGAGCGTCTGCTGGGCCCGCCTGCCCCGCCTGCCCCGCCCAACACCCCCGACACACTGGCATCACGTCTTGCCCGGCAAGCGTCATCATAGTTTTTTATTAACGTCTCTTTGATTGGGGCGTTTTTTTATGCAGCCTGTTCAAAGGTGCATCGCACCCTCAATTTTTTCATTCTTTATCTTACCTCAGGAGGTTTATTATGAACAGCACCAATCGTACCATTGCGCTCATTATTCTTATACTTGTTGGCTTGATGCTCCTCTTCATGGCATCTGGGATGGTTGACGCCACCCAAGACAAACTTCTGAACAAGATGACCAAAGGCGCCACCATCGAAATGGGGGCTGTGCCGTCGTTGCGAATGTATGTCAGCTCCACTTGGCGCGGGGTAGAAGTTGTGGCCGGCATCATTTTGCTGGTAAGTGCCCTGGCGTTGACGCAAAAGAAGAAATGGGTTTTTCCGGTGGCTCTGACCAGCCTGGCAGCTTTGCCCATTGGTAGTTTTTACATCAGCTTGGCCTACATGGTTAAAACCAGAGCCTTTGCACCAGCCTTTACCCTGTTTATTGTAGGTCTACTAGCGTTCTGGGCACTCATCTTCCTCTTCAAGAAGGGCAAAGAAGCCTGGACGCTCTTTGTGCCCCTTACGCTGTTGGGCATGATTGGCACCCAAGCCTTTGCCTTTGCCGAACATGGTTTGCGTGGTCTTTACACCGCAGGCAAAACCGCCTCGATTACTGACCCGGCGGTAGCAATTTTACGTTACTCCGGCCCCATCATGGGCATTGTCGTCATTCTGCTTTTTGCGGCCATCTATCTATTGGCAGCAGGCAAAGAAAGTGGTTGGTGGATTGCGCTGGTGGCTGGACTGAGCATGGCCTGGGGCGCAATTCCGGTGCATCTCGCCCGCCCCAAAGCCTCGATGACGCTACCCGGTGCAACGCCCAGCATTTTCAACTCCACCTATCTTCTGGGGGGTGTATTGGGCATTATTCTGGTCATCGTCCTGTTCTTGCCCTACATCAAGAATCAATTTGTAACGCAAGAGGATTAGGGATGGCAGTTGCGTTTTAAGTAGGTGATGCTATGAAAGTTGAAATGTAGCGGCTCATCGCTATTCAGAAGCGCACCACCAAGAGCACAAAGGCACCACGGTACGAAGAAAAAGGAAGATGCGCTCAAGAAAATCTGTGGTTGCCGTGGTTTAACCACAGATTTCACAGATTTTCACAGAAAGACAGAAATGAACCCAAAAATCAGTGCCATCTGTGCCATCTGTGGTTGCAATCTTCGCCGTTGGTCGAGAGTCGCAGGCGCTTTTCTCAAGCTTCAAATGCACAGCTACTTAAAAATGAAGAGGCAGGATGCAATGCGCATAAGTCAGACACGCATTGCATCCTGTCCCCTTGTTGGAGACCCTGATTCAGAACCCAAGCAAAATTTGACAAAAGCGGGAGATTCGCCTAAACTTAGCCTTGCTCACTTCCCGGGGCTGTAGCTCAGCTGGGAGAGCGCTACAATCGCACTGTAGAGGTCAGGGGTTCGAATCCCCTCAGCTCCACCTAGCCTGGCCGCCCGGGCATACCTTGATAATTTCAGATAAAAATGCAGCGAACAGGAGTAGTAGGTTTGCCCGATAGCGAGTCGGAGATCGTGAAAGTCCGGCGCAGCGGTTTTTGGGCCCGCTTAGACCGAACTCGCCTGGAAGCAGCGATAATGACGCCCGCGGGCCTAGTTATCGCCGGGTGCGCCCGTTATCGCGTTTCGAGAGGTCGAAATAACCTCGTTTGGGGCTGTAGCTCAGCTGGGAGAGCACCACAATGGCATTGTGGGGGTCAAGGGTTCGAGTCCCTTCAGCTCCACCAAACCACAGGAAGCTGGTTCATCACCGAGCCAGCTTCCTTATTTCGACAATCAGGGTGGCACCGCGGAATCCCTTCGTCCCTGCCGGACGATGGGATTTTTTATTTTTAGCACCCTTTGTCACCCATCGAATGCAGAATTACCCAACGCTGCATGGTTGTACCATTACAAAATTTCACCAAAAAGGCAAAATGCGTTAAGATTCTCTTGTCCGCACATCTGCGGCGTGCAATTTGGTTGTTCTCTTGAGATAGCGGTGAACAGCTACCAAATTTCTACACATTTAAAGGCACAAACGTTATCACAACGAGGTGATTACCATGACCATGAAAGCAGATTGGATTTGGATGAATGGCGAACTCATCCCCTGGGAGCAAGCCACCGTTCATGTCTTTACCCATGCTTTGCATTACGGAACCAGCGTTTTCGAAGGAATCCGTGCTTATAACACCCCCAATGGCCCAGCAATCTTCCGCAGCCACGAGCATTTTCAACGTCTGCTGGATTCTGCCAAAGTGATGCACATCGATGTTGCCTACTCGGTAGACGAACTCATCGAGGCAACCAAAGGTGTCATCCGCGCCAACAAACAGGAATCCTGCTACATCCGCCCATTGGCTTATCGCGGCTACGAAACCCTGGGGGTCGATGGCCGCAAATGCCCGTCGGAAATTATTATCGGCTCTGTGCCCTGGGGCGCTTATCTTGGCGAAGAAGCGATCAATCAGGGCGTCGATGTGATGGTCAGCTCATGGCGGCGCACACCCTCGGGCGTCGGTGCGCCCATGGCCAAGATTGGCGGCCAATACATCAACAGCCAGTTCATTGCCATGGAAGCCCACGATCTTGGCTACGATGAAGCCATTAGCCTGGATATTCATGGCTATGTGGCTGAAGGCTCGGGCGAAAACCTGTTCTTGATTAAGGATGGCATGATTTACACGCCACCCCTGGCTTCCTCGATCCTCAGTGGCATTACCCGGGCCTCTATTCACACCATTGCCCGCGACCTGGGATATGAGGTCAAAGAGATGACCATCACCCGCGAGATGCTGTACCTGGCCGATGAACTCTTCTTTACCGGCACCGCGGCCGAAGTCACCCCCATCCGCTCGGTGGATCGGCTACCCATCGGGTCAGGCACACGCGGCCCCATCACCCAGGCAATTCAGCAACGATTTTTCAATATCGTGGCTGGTCGTCACCCCGACGAGCACGGCTGGCTGGATTACGTCTACGATCAGGCGTGACGGCGCAGATGGCGTTCGGCACGCGGGCCAGCCTGAATATGAGAGGTTTGCCATGAAAAAGGAACGCACATTTACAACGATCTTGCATCGCGAAGACGATTTGTTCGTGGCGGAATGTGCAGAAGTGGGCACAGTCAGCCAGAGCCGCACCATTGAAGAGGCTCTGGAAAATCTCAAGGAAGCTACTGAGCTTTACCTGGAGGAGTTTCCTCTGCCAGAGACCTATCCACCTTTGAACGTTTGGATTTCAGGCAGGCCGTATCTCCCCTGATAAGTTTATGAAACAACTCAAATAATTGCGAATCCCATGCAAACACGAATTTCTCGAAACGAAGCAACACCTGTTGAAATGATGCCGGGCGTGGTGCGTCGCACCCTGGCCTGGGGCGAAAAGATGATGCTGTGCGAGTTCACTGTGGACGCGGGCGTCATCATCCCCATGCACAGCCACCCCCACGAACAATTGGGCATGGTACAATCGGGCCGGGTGCAGTTTACCGTGGCGGGCGATGTTTGGATTGCCGCGGCCGGCGACTCCTACGCCATTCCCGGAAATATCGAACATGAGGCAAAATTCCTTGAGCCCACACGCCTTCTTGAACTTTTCAGCCCTCCGCGCAAAGCCTTTTTGTAGCAACCTCAATTTTAACACCCCCAAGCGAGAGGTTGCCCCCCTCTCGCTTTTTAAATTCTGAACAGCCAACCTGGGCAACAACAGCTCACGCCTCAGGAGGAAACCCACCATGAACGAGCGCTACGATCCCAAAGTAATCGAAAAGAAATGGCAGGATAAATGGGCCGAGACCCAGCTGTATAAACGCGTCGAGGAGCCCGACAAAGAAAAATGGTACTTTTTGACCATGTTACCCTATCCCAGTGGCGATTTGCACACAGGCCACTGGTACGCCATGTCCCCCTCGGACGCGGGCGCCCGTTATGCGCGCATGAACGGCAAAAATGTCTGGTTCCCCATTGGCTTTGATTCCTTTGGTTTGCCCGCTGAAAACGCCGCCATCAAACATGGCATTCATCCCCACACCTGGACCCTGGGCAACGTGGAACGGATGCGGGGACAACTGCGACAGATGGGAACCATGTTCGATTGGGAGCATGAGGCTGTTACCTGTTTGCCCGGCTATTACCAGTGGAATCAGTGGTTTTTCCTCAAATTTTACGATATGGGCCTGGCCTACCGCGATGAAGCCCCGGTGGATTTTTGTCCCACCTGCAACACCACGCTGGCCCGAGAACAAGTTTGGGGCGAAGATCGCCATTGCGAACGCTGCGGCACGCCCGTTATCATCAAAAACCTGGCCCAGTGGAAATTCCGCATTACCCACTATGCAGATGAGCTGTTGGCAGGCCTGGAAACGCTGGATTGGCCGCAACAGGTCAAAACCCTGCAACGCAACTGGATCGGGCGCAGCGAAGGTGCTGAATTCGAGATGAAAATCCAGGGCCAGGAGCATCTCAGCTTTCGCGTCTTTACCACCCGACCCGATACCACCTTTGGCATGAGCTTCGCGGTGCTGGCTCCTGAACACCCCCTGGTTGCACAAATCACCACCTCCGCACAAAAAGAAGCAGTAGAAGCCTACGTGGCCGAATCCAACCGCAAAAGCGACCTGGTACGACAACAAGAAGCGGGCGAAAAAACAGGCGTCTTCACTGGCGCTTACGCCATCAACCCCGTCAATAACCAGCCTGTGCCCATCTTCATTGCCGACTACGTGCTAATGAGCTACGGAACCGGAGCCATCATGGCTGTGCCCGCGCACGACCAGCGCGACTTCGAATTTGCCCGCAAATTTGACCTGCCCACCCCCATTGTCATCGTACCGCAAGATGTATGGGACGCGGGCGATACATCGGTCTGGAGCGAAACAGCCGCCCAGGCGCTGGAGCAAGCCTTCGAGGTCAAAACGGCCAGTGTCATGGTCAACAGCGGGCCCTTCACCGGCACACCCTGGCCCAAAAGCTTCGATAAAATGGCCTCCTGGCTCACAGAACATGCCGCGGGCCAACGCAAAGTCAACTATCGCCTGCACGATTGGCTCATCAGCCGTCAGCGCATGTGGGGCACGCCCATCCCCATGATTCATTGTCCCACCTGTGGCATTGTGCCTGTACCCTACGAAGACTTGCCCGTGGTACTGCCCGAAGATGCCGAATTCCGACCCTCGGGCGAAAGTCCCCTGAAATACCACCAGGGCTTCCTAAATGTAAAATGCCCGGTCTGCGGCGGCGATGCCCAGCGCGAAACCGACACCATGGACACCTTCATGGACTCCTCCTGGTATCAATATGCCTATATTTCACCTTATTGGAAAAAAGGAGAAACCCTGAGCCCCGATGACACCCCGTGGGACACCTCGCAGGGCGATTACTGGCTGCCAGTAGACCAGTACACCGGGGGCATCGAACATGCCACCATGCACCTGCTCTACACCCGCTTCTTTACCAAAGCCATGCGCGACATGGGATTAGTCGATTTTGATGAACCCATGCTGCGGCTCTTCAACCAGGGCATGATTCTGGGCCCGGACGGCGAAAAAATGTCCAAATCCCGGGGCAACGTAGTCAACCCCGATGATTACGTCAGCCAATACGGCGCAGACACCGTGCGCGCATTCCTCATGTTCATTGGCCCCTGGAACGAAGGAGGCCCCTGGAACCCCAGCGCCATCGAGGGCGTGCATCGCTTTATTCAGCGTGCTTGGAGCCTGGTCGTAAATCCTCCCCGAAAAACGGCCCAGGGCCAACCCACTGCAGCAGAAACTAAAAAACTACAACGCGCTACGCATCAAACCTTGCTCAAAGTCACCAACGACTACGACAACTTCAAATTCAACACCATGCTGGCTGCGCTCATGTCCTTCTCCAACACCCTGAACGCGGCCAAAGAAACCCCGGTTTACGGCACAAAAACATGGGACGAAGCCATCGAAGCACTGCTATTGATGATGGCTCCAGCCATGCCGCACATCAGCGAAGAGCTGTGGGCCCGCCTGGGTAAACCATACAGCATTCATCAACAACCCTGGCCCCAGGGCGACCCCGCGTTGGCCAAAGAGGATGAAGTCGAGATTGCCATTCAAATCAACGGAAAAGTGCGCGACCGCATCACCGTCTCGCCCGATGCCGATAAAACCACCCTGGAAGAACTGGCCCTGGCCAGCGAACGGGCGCAAAAATGGATTGATGGCAAGCCAATCCGCAAAATCATCGTTGTTCCCGGGCGTCTGGTCAACATCATCGCCCGCTAAAACCATAAAAAAACGTTACGACTAAGGTAGCCGACTTCAATCACCACAAAGGCGCAAAGACACCAAGAACACCAAGCATTTCAAAGCTTTTTC
>CAZMDD010000012.1:0-7327 GCA_964565065.1 uncultured Caldilineales bacterium
AAAAATAGTGCCTGTTGATGCTCCTTTGGAAGAATCACTAAGGCACAAGGGCAAAAAGCTATAATGTTGTGAAGAAATCAACGCGGAAAGTCTTTGTACTTGCTTTTTTGTGCATTGTCCCCAAAACGAGTAGAGCTCCCGTGCAGTTACAAAAAGAGTTACGACTAAGGTAGCCCGGCTGGAAACCACGAAGACACGAAGCCACAAAGGCACAAAGAAAGAAAAAGTTTTGAAATTCTTGGTGTTCTTAGTGTCTTTGTGCCTTTGTGGTGATTGAAGTCGGGTACGTTAGTCGTTACCAAAAAGATTCAAATGCTATGCTTCCCAGATTATTTCAGTTCCCCCTTTCCCATTTTCCCCTGTTTGTCATGGGCGCAAGGGATGGCGCACCATACGGCCATCCCTTGCGCAATGCTTTATTCTGATTTAGCTACCTGGAACCAATGTAAAATCAAACTCCGCTACATGATTCGAAAGGATCGATGTCGTGTCGCCTCCGTAGCGGTCAGATGTTGCAGCTTTGAGGTAGTAATAGTAATTTTGGCTGGCGTTTCCGATGGCGTTCGGGTCCAGGAATGAGATGTTTCCGGGCAGGAATGGGCCATTGATAACGCTGAGAAGTGTGGCTGAAGTGCCCTGGTAGGGACTCGTGTCGCGGTAAAGATAGTAGCGGTTGACTGTGATGGCTGCTCCCATGATATCAACCTGAACATGAGGCCAGAAAAGTCGGGCGGTGGTGGGGATGGTGTCGATGGCAATATCCAGCGTTGGTGGGTTGGGCTGCGTAGGAAGTGCGGTCAGAATGAATGAAGTATCCCACGAACCCTCCTCCTGGGTTTCGATGGGCTCGCCATCCACGTAAAAATCTCCCAAGTGGGGCGCATCGGGCGTGAAGATGCGCACCGCATCGTCATTCCACTCAGGCTTTCGGGTCTTCCATCCCCAGCGATATTGCTGAGGTGGTTCGTTATTCGGATAAATCGCAGCGATGCTGAGCCAATAAACATGACTGGCACCGGGATCCTGAAAGAACCAATCCCCTTGCGGTATCTCGAAATCGTAGTGATAGCATGTATCGGGTGTTTGCATAGTTGCGTAAAAATCACATCCCGCGGCTATTTCGGAGATATCGCTGTAGTTTACGATCCATTCTTTGATTAGATCGGCTGGATGGCTAAAAGGTGTGCCTGGTGGATTGGCTGGTACATCTTGCCAGATGCCGATGTGAAATTGTGTCGGGCGGTATTGTGGCGGCGGCGGGTCAAAGGGGGGCGTGTCGTTGAACCAGCCTTCGTAGGAGCCCCACCAGTGAATATCTGTGACCGGGCGCCCGTCCCGACATTCCCAGTCGTCAGCTATGATGGGGTATCCAGAGGAGCCCTCAGCGCCATAGATCGAAACTTCATCCCAGCCCCAATAGCAGGCATCCTGGGGATTTTTCTTGGTGGGCGGTTGTTCCCATTTCGTAAATTCGATGTAAACCTTGTAGTCTTCCACCTCACCCGCCGGGCCAGGCCCATCTGGCACCATATTGCCGCCATCGCTAAGCCGGAAACGGGCGTAGGTGGGGCCACGACTGGCCCATAGCGGAACATTGAAGCACCGGACCGTAGTACCGGCGGTCAGCGTCTGACTCGCTCCACCCCAAAGATGTTCGCCAGGATGCGCCCATATGCCATCGCCATCAAAATCAATCCAACCATCCAGTGCGGGATTTGAAACTGAAGCTGTGTTGGTAAGATTGACATGGATACAAGCCTGCATTCCCGGAATGAGCGCAGTGACAAATGTTATGCCATCCTCGTCATCGCTCGCAAGCAGGTCATCACCATCGGCCAAAATACTGGGTTGGCCGTCAGGTTCAGCATCGATGCTCGGGCCCAGCGAAAATCCTAACTGAACTTGATGGAAGGCACCATTGAGAGCCAGCGTCGTGGGGTAGGTGGGCTGGGGCGCGTCACCAAAATCCATTTCAGCTTGCATGGTAGCTTTTTCTGTCAGTAGCAGGGTTCCGCCAAGCACCAGCGTGAGGAGTATGAGGGCAATGATGGCAACGTTGCGTGTACGCCGATGCTTACCGCTGAAAAAGTGTTGTAGGTGCGGATAAGACATAACATTCCTCCGGGATATTTGATTGGATAATTGTAACGATTCACGTCCCTTCTGGAAGAACCACTAAGGCCACAACGGCACGAATACGCTAAAAAAAGCAATGCAGCAATCCTTTGTGCCTTCCTTTTTTGTTACTACTAAGATAGCCCGGCTAGAAACCACGAAAACACGAAGCCACAAAGGCACGAAGAAAAGAAAAAGCTTTGAAATTCTTGGTGTTCTTAGTGTCTTTGTGCCGTTGTGGTGATTGAAGTCGGGTACGTTAGTCGTTACCTTTTTTAGTGACTTTGTGGCAAAAAGTGGACAGAGACCTGTACCATTACGATTGATTTACTGGCCGGTGAAGCTTATAGGCACTTAGGCCCCATACATTGTAAATGTCAGAGTAATGACTACTGTCAGTATACCATAAATCGTTGTCAATTTCAATAACTTCATAAATTTTTTCTTTTTCACTATTTTTATTGTGAAAATTTGACTTTGAGTTTGACCTGTGGCACACTTTCCTTCACGTCACACTCAAGGACAACCAGATGACATCCTTTTACCACCACTTGGACAACTCCCCCCGTGGGCAGATTATCAAACTTTTGCAGCGCAACGGCCCCATGGGCATCAAGGCCATGCGACTGGCGTTGGGCGTTAGTGACACCGCCATCCGTCAGCACCTGAACACCCTACTGGCCGATGGCTTGATTCAGCGTACCCTGGCCCGCTCCGGGGGACGTGGCCGCCCCAGCACCCTTTACACCTTGGCCGACAAAGCCCGACACCTCTTTGCCTGTGAATCGCAGGACCTGGCTTTGGCGCTTTATGATGAGCTGCTAAAGGAATTTGGCCCGGACACCGTGCGCACCTTGCTGGATCGGGTGGCGCAGCGCATGGCTGCGGATTATCGCTATCATGTCCGTGGGCTCGATTTGCAAGAGCGGGTCAAAACCTTCTCGCTGCTACTTGATTCCCGCGGCATCATGTCTGATGTCAGCGAGCACGAGCAGGGAGTGATGCTGCACGAATACAATTGTCCTTATCAGGAATTAGCCACTGCCCACGCCGATGTCTGTGCGCTGGAAGAAAAAATGCTGGCTGACGTGTTGGGCGCCGAGGTCAAACTCACTCAGACCATTGTCGGTGGTCACCATCGCTGCTCCTTCATCGTGCACTATCCTGCCAAATCTGCAGCGTAATCCAAAACAACCCCAAATTGGCAAAACCCCTCCCGACTCTCTTCCCCTCCCAAACCATGACCGCTATTCTCGAAATCAAAAACCTCTTCGCTTCGGTAGAAGGAAAAGAAATTCTCCGGGGCGTTACACTAACCTTGCGCCAGGGCGAAGTCCACGCGCTGATGGGCCCCAACGGCTCGGGCAAGAGCACATTGGGCTATGTCATCGCCGGACATCCCCATTACGAAGTCACCCAGGGCGACATCCTGTTCAATGGCGAGAGCATCCTCGATCTTGCGCCCGATGAACGGGCCAAGCTGGGCATCTTCCTGGCATTTCAATATCCGGTGGCCGTGCCTGGCGTTAGCTTCGCTAATTTCCTGCGGGCCGCGGTCAGCAGCGTGCGCGGCTACAAGGATCGGGCCCGGGCCGAGATGGCGCGCACCGGGCAGCTCAAAGAGGTAGGCTCCGAGCTCATGCCCATGCGCGCGTTCCGCGAGGAACTGTTGGAAAAAATGGATCGTTTCCACGTGGATCGGGCCTTTGCCCGCCGCTATCTCAACGATGGCTTTAGCGGCGGCGAGAAGAAACGGGCCGAAGTGCTGCAGATGGCCATGCTCCGCCCTAAAATCGCAATTCTGGATGAAAGTGATTCAGGTTTAGACATCGACGCACTGCGCATCGTCTCCGATGGCATCAACAAGCTGGTGGCCGACGGCATGGGCGCCTTACTCATCACCCACTACCAACGCATTCTGGATTATGTGAAACCACAGAAAATCAGCATTTTTTACCAGGGCCAAGTCATCCGCACAGGCGGGCCCGAAATTGCCCTGATGCTGGAAGAGCAGGGCTACGGCTGGGTCGAAGAACACTTGAAAGAAATGGCCAACGGCTAATTGCTAATGAGGTTCAGGTCGCAGTATGAACGGCTGAAAACCGTGAACTGTGAACCTCGAACCGTGAACACAAAACGGAGAAACCTATGGCTACTGAAGCGGATCGCAAAGCGTTGGCAGGCCTGAAAGAAGGCTACGAATTTGGCTGGAGCGACGCGGCCAGCTACGCCCGACACGCGCCCAAAGGTCTGAACCACAACATCGTCGACCTGATCGCCGATCTCAAAGAAGAACCCGCGTGGATGCGGGACTTCCGGCACAACTCACTGGATATCTTCCTGGCCAAGCCCATGCCTAACTGGGGCCCGGACCTGAGCGAGATCAAGTTCGACGACATCTATTACTACCTCAAACCCACCGACGAGGAGAGCGTGGGCGATTGGGACGACGTGCCCGAATACATCCGCCAAACCTTCGATCGCCTGGGCGTGCCCGAGGCCGAACGTAAATTCCTGGCCGGACTGGGCGCGCAATTCGAATCAGAGATGGTCTATCACTCTCTGAAAAAAGAATGGGAAAAACTGGGCGTCATCTTTCTCAGCATCGAAGAGGGACTCAAACAGCATCCCCAACTTTTTCGCGAGTACTTCGCCACCGTGGTGCCCCCCACCGACAACAAATTTGCAGCCCTGAACAGCGCGGTCTGGTCAGGCGGCTCCTTCATCTACGTGCCTCCGGGCATCAAACTAGATATCCCCTTGCAAGCCTACTTCCGTATCAACGCCGAAGCCGCGGGACAATTCGAGCGCACCCTGATTCTGGTGGACGAGGGCGCCAGCGTACACTACATCGAAGGCTGCACCGCGCCCATCTACGACAAAAACAGCCTGCACAGCGGCGTCATCGAAATCATCGTCAAAAAGAATGCCCGGATGCGCTACACCACCGTGCAGAACTGGTCCAACAACGTCTTCAACCTGGTCACCCAGCGGGCATTGGCCTACGAAGGCGCAACCATGGAGTGGGTCGATAGCAACCTGGGCTCCCGCATCACCATGAAGTATCCCGCGGTCATCATGCTGGGCGAGCGGGCCCACGGCGAGGTGCTGAGCATGGCCTTCGCGGGCAAGGGGCAGGTGCAGGACGCGGGGGGCAAAGTCATTCACGCCGCCCCCAACACCACCTCCCGCATCATCTCCAAATCTATCAGCAAAGATGGCGGGCAAGCCTCCTATCGTGGCCTGCTCAAGGTAACACCGGGCGCACACAACGCCAAATCACAGGTCGTTTGCGATGCTCTGCTGCTGGATGATCACTCCCGATCCGACACCTACCCCTACATCGAAGTGGCTGAGGAGGAGGTGCAGGTAGGACACGAAGCCTCGGTCAGCAAAATCAATCAGGAGCAACTTTTTTATCTGATGAGCCGTGGCATTAGCGAAGATGAAGCCGCCAGCATGATTGTAGGTGGGTTCATCGAGCCATTGGTCAAAGAATTGCCCATGGAATACGCAGTAGAGCTCAATCGGCTTATCCAATTGCAGATGGAAGGGAGCGTGGGCTGATGAGCAAAAAACGCAAACGTCTACCCCGCATCGGCGTGCCAGCCATCCGGCGGATAAGCAAAGTTTACGAAGAGCCGGAGTGGCTGCTCTTTGCCCGCCTCATCGCTTGGGAGACCTTCCAGGCGCTGGGCTGGCCCACCTATCAGGAAGAAACATGGCGGCGCACCCGGCTTACCCACTTCCAGTTGCAAGATTACCAGCTTCCTGTGGCTGACCTGCCACTGCTCCCCGCGCGTGATGCGCTGCCCCCGCACCTGGCGCAGGAGCTTGCCCGCGTGGATAGCGCTGGCAGCATGATTTTGCAGGATGGCTCCTTGATGTATCGGGAGCTGGATGCTGATTTGATTCGACAGGGAGTGCGCTTCATCGATTTACGCACCGCCATCAAAAGCGACACCGCACTGGTGCAAATGCACCTGCACGCGTTGGTGCGGGCGCAGGAAAGCAAATTCACAGCCATGCACGCAGCATTGTGGCAAAATGGCCTATTTTTGTATGTGCCGCCCCATGTAACGCTGGAAAAACCACTGCAAGTATTAGTGGTACAAAGTCCAGGCCTGGCCAATTGTCACCATACCCTGCTCATTGCCGATGAAAACAGCGAAGCCACCCTGATAGAGACCTTCATCGGCTCGCAGCAGGGCCTGAGCAACAGCATCGCCGAAGTTTACACCACGCAGGCTGCACGGCTGCACTACCTGCGACTGCAAAACTTGGATGAGACCGCGTGGAACTTCGCCACCCAGCGGGCCACCATTGGCCAGGATGCGCTCTACCGTCAACTGCAGGCCAGTTGGGGGAGCAAGCTCAGCAAGGTGTGGCTTGATCTTGAGCTGGATGAGCCGGGCGGGCATGGCGAGCTGCTGGGGCTCTACTTCCCGCGCGGGACTCAGCACATCGATCATCACACCAACCAGAACCACACCGCACCCCACAGCAGCAGTGATTTGCTCTTCAAGGGCGCGTTGGAGAATCGGGCCCGCTCGGTGTATCAGGGCATGATTCGGGTGCATGATGGTGCGCAAAAGACTGATGCGTACCAGAAAAACGACAACCTGCTCCTCAGCCCCCAGGCCCGCGCCGACGCCATTCCGGGCCTGGAGATCGAGGCCGATGATGTGCGCTGCACCCACGGCGCCACCAGCGCCCAAGTGCCCGAAGAATACATCTTTTACCTCATGGCGCGCGGTCTCTCCCGTCAAACAGCCCGCCGCATGATTGTGCAGGGCTTCTTCGAGGAAGTCATCAATCGTGTGCCCGTGCCCGGCGTGCGTGACAAGCTGGAGGCGGAAATCGCCCATCGCGTCGGTATCGAGTAAAATGGGTAAAATTCATTGAGATTTGTGGAGATTCAATAGAGATTTAGTGGACTTTCAATCTCCACTAAATCTCTATCGAATCTCTGACAAGCCACCTCAAAGCCCCCTCATTTCCTCAATCTCCTGATTCACCATGCCCGACATCAACGCCATTCGCTCTGATTTTCCCATCCTCTCCCAGACCGCGCACGGCAAACCGCTGGTGTATCTGGACAGCACGGCCACGTCGCAGAAGCCGCGGCAGGTCATCGAAGCTCTGGCTCGCTACTACGAGCAGGACAACGCCAACGTGCATCGGGGCGTGCACACCCTGGCGGAGCGGGCCA
>CAZMDD010000013.1:0-2748 GCA_964565065.1 uncultured Caldilineales bacterium
TCTTCGTGGCAAAAAAATGGTGCGAGACCTTCACAGTCACATTGCTATTTGCTCATCATAGTCCTATGTGATATTATTCCACCATAGCTATATGACTTTCAATTCATATCTCCCGAAAATTCACCCTGCAAGAGGTGCGTCATGCAAAAATCCAAACCCCTGGCCCACGCAATTCTGGCCTTTCTTAATTTTAGTCCCATGACCGGCTACGACCTGAAGAAATACTTTGAGCAATCTGTGGCTCATTTCTGGTCGGTCACCCAAAGTCATATCTACAAAACGCTGGACAGCCTGGAAAAGGACGGTTATGTCGAGTCATCCATCATTCAGCAAGTGGGCAAACCGAATCGCAAAGAGTACAGCATTTCAGATGCCGGACGGCAGAAGCTGCAACGCTGGCTCATCACACCGCTGCCCCTGCCCCCCACCCGCGAGGCGTGGCTGATTCAACTCTTCTTTGCCTATGCCAATAGTAATCAAGAGATTGTCGAGCTGCTTCAAGCCCGCAAAGAGGCTATCGATGCCCGCATTCAAACATATCGTCAGGATGCGCAAGCAGCTATCGACACCAATGCCCGCAGCATCGGCAATGCGCGCATACACGAGCTGTGGCAGGTTACTCTGGATTACGGCATCAGCTATTACGAGTTCGAGCGGGCCTGGCTGGAAAAGACCATCGAACGCATTAAAGACCTACCTCCCATGACCGAACAAATCACCGCCAATCACGAGTAAGGAATTTATCATGTTTCAAGTTCTTTTTGGATTTTTGCCCTGGATGACGTTCTGGGTCTTTTCGGGCATGGATAACTGGCCCGCAGCCATTTTAGGGGCGTTCTTCGTCGCGGCAGGGGTCATTTTGTGGCGCTGGCGCAGCCATCACAATTTCAAGACCATGGAGCTGGTGTCACTGGGCTATTTTGCCGTTCACGCTGTGGTGACGCTGGGGATGAAACAGCAAGTACTCATTTACTACGGCCCGGCCATCAACGGGCTGGTGCTGGCGGGTATGGCCTGGGGCACGCTGCTCATGGGCTCTCCGTTCACTTATCAATATGCCAAGGAGGACTGGCCCGAAGCGTATTGGGGGGATCCTCTGTTTGTTCGCACCAATCAGATTATTACTGCCGTTTGGGGGAGCATTTTCCTTGTCACCGCCAGCTTGGGTGCTTTGGGCATCGCTTTTCCCGATTATAATCTGCTTCTCAATGTGATTTTTGGCAATCTCTTCATTGGAAGCGGCATTGTCTTCTCATCGGTTTTTCCTGGCTGGTACACGAAATATGCCATTCAAAAGGAACTTGACGAGGGGAATCCCTATCAATGGCCCGAGCCTGTCTTTGACTCGCCGCGGGCGCAGCCTGACGAACACGATGTTATCATCATTGGCTCCGGCATTGGCGGCTTGACCGCAGGCGCGCTGTTGGCGCAACGAGGCTTAAATGTGGCAGTGTTCGAGCAGCATTTTCTGGCGGGCGGTTTTTGCACCTCGTGGGAGCGGGGTGTGCGGCAAAAGGATGGCAGCCGCTGGCGTTATGTGTTTGATGCCGGCGTGCATGATGTCAGTGGCCTGGGCCCGCGCGGGCCTGTGCGCAACATGCTGCAACAACTGGGCGTGTGGGAAAAGCTGGATTGGCGACACATGGCCCACGAGTACCATCTTGATGGCATAGATATGCGCGTGCCCCGGGATGTTGATGCTTTTGTCGACAAGCTGGGTGAGCTGTTCCCGCACGAAGCAGAGGCCATTCGGGCCTTTTTTACCGAGATGCGGCATATTTACGATGACCTTTATGCCGATGTCGATGAGACAGGTGGCGCGCCCATGCCACCCAAAACGGTCAAAGAGATGCTGGACTATCCCATCCGGCACCCTCACGCTTATCGCTGGCGCATGCGTTCCTTTGGCGACATGTTGGATACTTTTTTCGAGGATGTTCAGCTCAAGCGTTTCCTTTCTTTGCTGACCGCTTATCTTACAGATGACCCCACGCAGTTGCATGTAGAAACAATGGCTCCTATCTTCGGCTATTATTTTGATGGCGGGTTTTATCCGGCGGGCGGCTCGCAAAAGCTGGCAGATGTCCTGGTGGCAGCCATCCAGCATCATGGCGGGCAACTTTTCTTGCGGACGCCGGTCAAAGAGATACTCATCGAGCAAGGTCGGGCTGCGGGCGTGGTTCTTGGCAAGGATGGTTCGGTGCATCGGGCCCCAGCGATCATCTCCAATGCCGATTTGAAAAAGACGTTCCTCGATTTAGTGGATGAATCGCATTTGCCGAAGGATTTTCGGGCCAGGATTGCGGGGGGCGCGGCCTCGACTTCTGCTTTCATGGTTTTTCTGGGAGTCGATTTTATTCCTGATGTGGCGCCACTGACCATGACCGGGGATTTGGGCATTATGATTCCCTCGAAAGCGGATCCATCTCTGGCTCCCCGGGGGCACGCGGCCATCACCCTCATCACGCTCATCCCGCAAAGCGAGACAGCAAGCTGGCAACGAAAAACCAAAGGCTACCAGGCCCGCAAACGGGCTTTTGGCGATGCCCTCATCGCCCGCGCAGAGAAGCTCATCCCCGGACTCAGCCAACACATCATCTACCGGCAAGAGGGTAGCCCCCGCACCTTTGAGCGCTACGCCTGGACAACAGATGGCAGCATCTACGGGCCCGCGCTCGATGCCTGGCGTCCCCCCATGAAATCGCCGATTCCGGGCCTGTACCTGGCAGGTTCAGGGGTTTTTCCAGG
>CAZMDD010000014.1:0-27333 GCA_964565065.1 uncultured Caldilineales bacterium
CGGCTGTTTTCCGCCCGCCCGCGTCCACGTCCGTCCTCGTCCGCGTCCCCGCGCGACGCCCGAACAAGGCGCCTCGGCGTTTTTCAGCTTGCAGCTCGGGCCTGGGCCGCCGCGGGCCTTGAGCCGTGTCACCTCCCTCCAAGACCCGCCACCCCACCGCCCACGCGGCTGAGCCGTCCCCCGTCCCCGGTCTTCCGTCAAATCCGCCGCAAACCGCCCGCTCCTCCCACCGTGAGGCCCAGCCGAAACGGGGGGAGGCCGGGAGGGGAGCAAAGGCGCCCGCTCAACCGCCATCAATCTCCCCTGAATTTCCAAATCCCCTCCAAGCCCCGCCACCCCGCCGCCCGCGCCCAACCTCCAAACCTTGAACCCCAAACCTTGAACCGTGAACCTCAACCAGCAACCTTGCCCGCCGCAAGACCCCAGCCGAAACGGGGCCAACGCGCCAAAACGCAGACAACGCCATCACCAGCGCCATCCACGTTCTGACTAGCAAATCTTTTTGAGCACTTAGCGCATCAAATGCAGCAAATCTTCGGCCATTTCTTCAGCCGTTGTCCCGTAAGGCCAAATCAGCCGCACACGACCATCCGGGTCGATGATAGTGACGCTGGCTGTATGATCCAGAAGATAATCGCTGGCCCCTTCGACCTCTTTCTTCTTGTAATAGATGCCAAAGGGTGCTGCCGCATCGGCAACCTCTTCGGGCGTGCCAATGAGCCCCACAAAATCAGGATGGAAATAAGTAACATACTCCTTCATCCGCTCCGCTGTGTCACGTTCAGGGTCGACACTAACCATAAACACATGCACGTGTTCCGCTTTTTTGCCCAGCAGCGGCATCATGCGCCCGAGCTGCATCAAAGTAGTGGGACAAACGTCGGGGCAGAATGTATAGCCATAATACAAAACCACCCAATCGCCCTCATAATCACTGAGATTCATGCGTTGGCCGTAATGTGTGACCAGGGTAAAATCTCCGGGCGGCTCAGTCGATGACATGGTGCGCCCATGATAGGAATAGGGACGTAATTTGGTACCCAGCAGATAAGCTCCGGCAAAAAGAACAACTGCGACAATAACAATAATGCCAATCAACTTCTTCTTGTTTTTCATCACAAAACCTCATGAAGAATGATAAAACGTTGGGGCGTAGAAAGGATAATAGAGATGATCAGGAATTGGGCAGCAAGAATGGACAGATAAGTCGTTGAGAAATTGCAGAAAACCATCAAGAAAATCTGTGCCATCTATGAAATCTGTGGTTGCCATAGTTTAACCACAGATTCTCACAGATTTTCACAGAAAGACAGAAATGAACCCAAAAATCTGTGCTATCTGTGAAATCTGTGGTTGCCATCTTCGCGGTTCGCCAAGATGCACAACGCTTTTCTCAAGTTTCAAATGCGCAGCTACTTAATTGGCAAAACAAAGGAAGAGATGTGCAGCCTCGTAGCCCAGCTTGTTGGCACCTTTGCTAAAAGCTGCCTCGCTGGCAACCACATTGAAATGCCTGAGAATACGGTCAGGGTCAGCAGGGTAAAAGCGCCCGTTGTACGTGCCGCGCACAATCCCCCAGCCATCGACCAGAGCCATGGTGGGGATGAACTCGAAGTCGCCCGGTGCGTTTTCTTTGTAATAAGATTGAAAGCCAGTGCCAATAACCCGCCGAATTTGTTTGGGATCATCGCTGGTGAGAAAGTGCCAAGTACTGGTATCGGCCCCCAGGTTTTCGGCATATTCTTTTAGATACTCGGGCGTGTCATGCTCCGGGTCAAAGGTGATGGTGACAAACTCCACGGGCAAATCATAAGTCTCCACTTCACCGATCCGATCTTGAATCTCCTTCATCATGTAATCGTATTGACGGCAAGAAGGGGGCTGGCAGCGGGTGTAGGTAAAGTTATAAAGTGTTAATTTGCCACGAAATTGCTCATTGTTCATCAATTCGCCATCTTGATTGGTAAGAATGTAGCCTGGGGCCAAGCGCACCCGCGGCAACACTTTGATGGGCTTACGAATGATAAAGGCCGCTGTAATCGCCAGCAGAATCGCAAAAAAGGTGTAAACGATGTACACAAGTTTGACATTGCCGAAACTTGGCAAAAGCTGTCGCTCTTCAATCTCTTCGATTGCCTGAGAAGGCTCAGATTTTGGGTTCATGCGATGACTCCGGCGCCATGTCGGGCTGAGAGCATGGCGTGAGCGAATTGTGGGAGTATGATACAATCAGTGATGGAGTGGACACAAATCTCATTTTGCATCAGTGAAGTATTGGCGGATAAATGCCTTTTCCATTTCCAGCGTGGCGGTTTCTGAGTCGGTGAGAGGGGCCGTAACCTTAAAAAGCACCAGTCCCCGCCCAGGGTCTCGTAAATGATCAGGGTACAGGAAAAAATAGAGAACCACGTGCGTCCAGGCATCCTTTTGCGCCCGCACCTTCATGGCATAAAGGATGCCGTTGTCCAGAGGGATTTCTTCGGAGCTGATATCGGTACGCCAGCCAGCAGCATCGTAGCAAATTTGTGGCGGGTGGAATGATTTGGCTTGTCGGCTGCCAATCAGGCTCAACCACAGACTTTTGCCATCGGCCCGGCGGTAGCGGCGATAGATGTACACTTCTGGCTCCAGCAGGATTTGTACTTCGATGTTGGTTTGCGGCACATCTTCGCCTATCCAGTCGCCCAGTTGCAAGGGGATTTCGTTCAATTGCGGGCCCAGGCTGAAATCGTAACGGGCGCTGAGTTCCCGTTCTCGCATAGTTTTGCGCCAGCGGTCAATATCTGTAACAAAAACATAGTGCTGTGCGTTGGCCAGGGAGCGATTTTGCCACCAGGCGCGCCCATAGAAACCAGCCATCAACAGCAGGGCCAGCAACAAAAAAAGGATGATGCTTAAAGATCGTTTCGTATCGTGTGGCATCGCAGAAACCGGGCCATGAGCAGCATCAAAGAGAATGCCAGGGCAAAGAAAACAAAGCCGGAATAATCGTGATAGTAGGTAAATCCTGCCTGCGCACCCCATTGATTAGCCACCAGCAGCAATGAACTCACACGGAAGATGTTGCCGATGATGGCAATGGGGATGATGGCCAGAAATAGAAGTGCTTTACGCCACCATGAACCCTGCACAATGTAGGTGAAGATAGCGGCCAGGGCCAGCAGGGTGATGATAGAACGCACGCCCGAGCATTGGGCTCCCACCACCAACTGAGCGCCCGGCAGACTCACCGCTGCTCCCTGCACACGAACATCCAGGCCCGCAAGCTGCATGAGTCTTGTAGCAATTTGCCCGGTGAACAGGCTCAGGGGCAGGCTGCTGGCCTCGACAAAAGGAAATGGAATCATAAAGATAAGCCATGCCAGTGGAAACAGCACCTTTTTGAGTCCGGCCCAGCCCCAATAAGCTGCCACGGCGCCCGCCACTGTTACCATCATGGCCAGTGCCGCCAGATGATACGCCTGCTGGAAAAGAGCGATAAGGTAAAACAGCACCCCCGCGCCCGCCAGCAACAACGCTACATCCTCGCCCGCGCGCGCCTGACGCGCCAACGCACGCCAGCCAAAAAAACCAGCCACCAGGGGGATGAGCGGCCCGTGGCTGTAATAATCATTGCTTAGCCACTGACTGCCCAGCCAGCGCATCACCGGAGCAAAAAGCACCGCGGCCAGAACAAACATCAGCGCGGGCAGCAGCCAACGAGAGCCCGAAAATGAAGACATAGGCCGATCAGCTAGGGAAGCTTCTGTTTTAGCAGATTCCCGGCTGGCTCCTCATACCACTCATCTGTTTCGGGGTCGTGCACAATGCGGCGTAGTTTTTCGGGGTCGTCGATGTGATCGATGAACAGAACACCATCGAGATGATCGATTTCGTGCTGAAAAGCCCGGGCCAGGAAATCAAAGGCCTTGACACGCACCTCTTTGCCCTGCAAATTTTGCCCCTTGACGGTAATTTGCGTGTGACGCATCACTTCGCCAATGTAACCGGGAATAGAAAGACAACCTTCGTCGCCCGGTTCCTTTTTGCCCCGGGCCCGAACAATTTCCGGGTTGACCAGCACAAAAAGCTGGCCAGCCTGCGGGTCATCTTCAAAGCCTTCTTTGGGCATTTCTACCACGATAAAGCGTTCATTGACGCCAACCTGGGGCGCGGCCAGTCCCACACCATCAGCCTTGCGCATGGTTTCTACCATGTCAGCGGCGAATTTTTTCAGGTTGTCATCGAAGCGGCGAATCGGTTTACTGCGTTTTCGCAAGCGGGCATCGCCAATTTTAATGATGTCGAGCATGGTCATAGAAAATCTCGTGTTTAGTCGTAAATGCGATAAAAGTCATGGGCCCAGCGGATAACCAGCACAATAGCCAGACCTGAGGCCAAAACAACTTTTTCGGGGGGATAGCGGAAAGGAATGAGCATCAGAGGCAAGAACGCTGCAATCACCATGATGGTGCGGGCCTGATGCCTCATTAGATAATTGACTGCAAAATAGAGAATGGCAAAAATAGGAATGACAACAGGAAAATAAACCAGCGCCAGGCCCGCGGTGGTAGCGATGCCCATCCCACCCCGGAAATCGGCAAAAATGGGCCAGCAGTGCCCGATGAGCGCAGCCGCGCCCGCCAGGGGAATCACCCAGGGACTGGGAAAGATTTGCTGCACCAGCCAGATGGCTAAAATGCCCTTAATCAAATCCAGCAGCCCGGTGAGCAGACCTGCCAGCAGATTGCCCTGCCGCATGACATTGGTGGCGCCGGTGTGGGTAGAGCCATGTTCTCGCGGGTCGGGCAACCCAAACATACGAGCAAAAAGGATGCCCGAGGGGATGGAGCCCATGAGATAACCGGTAATCAGGGTAAAAAGCAGGCCCCAGATGGATAAACGCAAAAAAGCAATCATCAGACAACAACCCGCAGGCGCTGAGGCAAAGTGGTAACGCTGATGGTGTGCAGATTCTCGGCGATGACTTCGCCATCGGCCTGGCAGGGCAAGGGGTCGTTGCTGGTCAGAGTCATCGATTGCGTATGCGCCATGACAACTTTGGGATGGTTGACATGTTTGCCTTTCATCAGTTGCGGCAGCAGCGATTTGACATCCCAGCGGGTGATGTTGGTAGCAATGCAAATATCCATGAGACCGTCATCGTAGCGGGCCTGAGGCGCAGCCAGAAAACCGCCGCCCAAGCGGGGGCCATTGGCAATAAATGTGATGAATGCAGGGGTCTCCAGCGTGCGCTCATCCATTTTCAGAGTGATGTCGGGGCGCTCGAAGTAGGTGACCAATGTTTTGAGCACTGCCATGAAGTAGATGGCAAAGCCGCGCAGGCGCTTGATTTTGTAAGATTCGATGGTGACACGGGCATCGAATCCGCAGCCCAGCATGTTGACAAAGTAGCGGGGTGGCGCATTATCAAATTCGGCCCGGGCAACATCGATGATGCGGGTGTGGCCGCGGGTGAGCCGATCCAATGCTTCTTCGACACCATCACGAATGCCCAGACCCCAGGCGAAGTCGTTGCCGCTGCCCATGGGTAAAACGCCCATGGTGGTGGGCAGAACGCCCTCGGTGCCCTCGCCCGCCAACAAAATGCCATTGGCGACCTCGTTGATAGTGCCATCGCCGCCCGCAGCTACGATGAGCTTTACGCCCGATGCTGCCGCTTCCTGGGCCAAGGCAATAGCGTGCCGTTTGCCTTCGGTAAGCTTAACTTCGTATTCCAGGTTGCTTTGGGCCAGGTTTTGCAGGACGGCATCCATGGAATGCTTGTTATCGCCCCGATTGGAAAAGGGATTGAAGATGATGAGCATGTCGGGCATGAGGATGAGCCTGGAGAGCGGGTGCGGAGGGTGGGCTTTCTATTGTACACATTTTGGCAGGCAAATGGTAATCGGCTGCAGGAGCCGAGTGGGGCGTGTAGAGCCTCAGCGTTCTCTTTCATCTACGCCACGGTGAATAATGGTTTCGCCATATTTTTCCTGCAAGGTGTCCAGTGTGCTTTGTAGTTTGCGCAGGCGATCTTCCTTTTCTTCCCACAATTTGAGCTGCACCCAGCCCTTTTGCAAATTGCTGACACCTGCGCCCAGCAGGCGCACCGGCTGGCCCGATTGCCACAGGGCATCGAAAAGTTCCAAAACTGCTTGTGTGATGATGCGTTCGTCGTCGGTGGCCTGGGGCAGAGTGCTTTGCCGTGAGAGGGTGGTAAAATCGCTCAGGCGCAGTTTGAGACGCACCGTGCGCCCGGCATAGCCTTTGCGGCGTAATGATTTTGCCACGTTGGCAGTTAAGCGCCGCAAGGTGTTTCGCAAGATGCGGCCATCTTGTACATCGTGGGCAAAGGTGGTTTCGTTGCTGATAGATTTTGCTGCGCCGCGGTTGGGTTCGACGGGACGTTTGTCGATGCCGCGGGCGCGGCGAGCCAGGTCATAGCCATGTTGTCCAAAATGACGCATCAGCTCCTTTTGTGACATGGCCGCGAGTTCACCGATGGTGTGGATGCCCAGGGTGTGCAGGCGTTCGGCAGTCTTGGGCCCCACACCCCAGAGTTCCCGCACGGGCAGGGGGGCCAAAAAGGCTGCTTCCTGACCCGCTGGCACGATGGTAATGGCCCGAGGATAATCACTGGCCCGGGCCTGGCTTTTGCCCACGGTGTTAGCGATTTTGGCTATCAATTTGTTGGTGGCGCCGCCCAGCGAACAGGGTAGGCCTAATTCCTGCTGAATGCGGGCCTGCAAGGTGCGGGCCATGTCGGAAAGAGGGTCGGGGAGATCACTTACATCCAAAAAGGCTTCATCAACAGAAATTTGCTGTACCAGCGGAGTGAGTTCGCGCAAACGGGCCATGACCTTTTGTGAGACCTGACCATAGCCGCCGCCATGCGGTACAACAATGAGATGCGGACAGATGCGCAGAGCCTGGCTCATGGGCATGGCAGAATGCACACCAAAGGCCCGCGCCGGATAGGAGCAGGATGAAACCACACCTCGTCTGTCGGGGCTGCCCCCCACAGCAAAGGCTTTGCCCTCCAGGTCAGGATTTCGCTGAGCCTCGACGGCACAAAAAAATGCGTCCAGGTCGAGATGCAGGATTTTGCGGGGCATTAGCCCTGCCACCCGGCCAGGCGGGCCGAAAGCCACCACAGGGCTCGCCCTTTGATGACGCAGTTAAAGCCGTGAGAGTGAGCGCAGTCATCAGGCAGATTTTGACAATCCTGGGGATGTTCCTGGCACCAGCTATCGCACCAGGTGCAGCTATCGTCGGTGTCGGGATAGTAGGAACCATCAGGTGCATAGCGTTCGATGTCGGCGAAGTCGTAGAGGATTTTGTTGTGTGCTTGCACGTAGCGCCGAATTTGGTCGTTGTTGCGATGCAGGGCTTCGCTGCCCCAGTCGGTGTGCCCCGTCATGTAGACAAACTGGATGTGAGGGTATTCCGCTTCCAGTTGTGTCATCATCTCCAGATAGCGTTGCACTTCGGCGCTATCGTCAGAAAGCTGGCCGCACCAGGACCACATGAAGACATTGGCATCGGGGATGGCGGCCAGCAGGTCTCGGGCCGTTGCAACGAAGTCATCGGGCGACCAACCCCAACTGCTATCAAAGCCCATGCGCATGGCCGGCGGGTTCATTGGTGCGGGGGCTTCGCGCCATTCTGCGCTAAAGCGGTAGGCTTTGGGGTCGACAAAGTCGTTTAGATAGCGGGCGCCTGTCCACAGTTGTGTGCCATGCGAAGTGGAGCCGTAGGCCCAGACAATGGTTTGTTGCGCTTGTTCCAGCCACTGGGCCGGGATAGGGCTGGTAACTGCGTTGTGATCGGCGATGATGGCGCTGCTGCGGGGTTGTGCGGGCGCAGATGTGGGTGCAGGCGTAGGTGCAGATGTGGGCGCGGATGTAGGAGTAGGCGCGTTAGGCGTGGACGCAGATGTGGGTGCAGGTGCAGGTGCAGATGAGGGCGCGGATGTAGGGGTAGGCGCGTTAGGCGTGGGCGCAGATGTGGGTGCAGGCGCAGAGGCTGTGCAGGCCGCCAGAAAAAGGCTTAGCACCAGGATGAGGAAGCTAGCGTTATCTCGCATGATGGTTTCTCCCTGCTGCGTAGTGAGAGGACGGTCTCCATGACGATGTGTCGGTGTTCATTATAGAAGGTCGTTATGGCGCTGTCAAACACCCTGTGCGGGCCTCCTGTCGGGAAGATTCCTTCCCAACGGAACAAGCCAGAGCCAAGAAGACAGTTCACGCAAAGTGGTCAATCCGCAAAGAAAAAAGGTTACGACTAAGGTCGCCCGGCTAGAAACCACGAAGACACGAAGCCACCAAGGCACAAAGAAAGAAAAAGTGGCGCTTTTGGATTAGCCGCCGGATCACGGATCCGGCTCAAGAGCGGGGGCTCCCAGGGCGGATTCGCAATCCGGCAGGTTTTACAATGCCTGCCCCAATTTTGAAACGCACCTCAACCAGTCGCAACGCTTGACAAAAACTTTACACAGGGAGTATAGTTTGCTCAGTATGGAAACCGCCATACGCCCGTCCCTATTTCTCTCAACTTCTTTTGAGGAGGAGTAAGAATGAAGAAATCGAGCAAGCTTTTACTGATTATCCTTTTGATTGCCTCGTTGGCTCTGCTGGTGGCTGCTTGCGGCGGCAAAAGCGCGCCCGCTGCACCTGCCGAAAAAGAGGCTCCGGCGCAACCTGCTGCCACCGAGGCCCCCAAAGAGGCTCCGGCGCAACCTGCTGCTACCGAGGCGCCCAAAGATGAAGGCCCCAAGCCCATGAAAGCAGCCTGGGTCTATGTCGGACCCGTGGGTGATGGTGGCTGGACCTATGCCCACGATCAAGGGCGTCTCTATGTCGAGAAAAATGTGCCCAACATCGAGACGACCTACATCGAGTCTGTTCCCGAAGGAGCGGATGCCGAGCGTGTGATTCGTGACTTGGCACAAAAAGGCTACAACGTCATCTTCACCACCTCCTTTGGTTATATGGATCCCACCGAGACCGTGGCTGCCGAGTTCCCGGATACAGTGTTCATCCATATTTCCGGCTACAAGAAGAACGACACCAACTTCGATAATCTCTTTGGGCGCATGTACCAAATGAAGTATCTGGCTGGCGTTACCGCTGCCATGAAATCGGAAACTGGCAAAATTGGTTATGTGGCGCCCTTCCCCATCCCCGAAGTTATTCGCCACATCAACATGGCCACGTTGGGGGCCCGCTCGGTCAACCCCAATGCCGAAATTCAGGTCGTGTGGATTAACACCTGGTTTGATCCTCCCACCGAACGCGAAGCTGCCGAAACCCTGCTGAATGCGGGCAACGATGTCATCATCACCGGAGCAGATACCCCGGGCCCAGTGCAAGCTGCCAGCGAGAAAGGCAAATGGGGCATGGCTTATGATAGTGCCAATGCCTGCGACAACGCAGGTGATGGCTGCCTGGGCGTGCCACATTGGAACTGGGGCCCTGCCTATGCCGAAATCATCGAAGAAGTGCGAGCTGGCACCTTCAAGCCTGTGGGGCGTTGGCCCGGTGCTGACAGCGGCATTGTCGACTTCAAATTTGGCCCCGCGGCCACCGATGAAATCAAAGCCAAAGTCGATGAAATCAAACAGAGCATCATCGCTGGTAAATTCAACCCTGCTGCCGGCCCCATCAACGCTCAAAGTGGCTGCTTGGCTGTTAAAGAGGGCGAAGCCCTGGATGACGGCCAACTTTTGGGTATGAAATGGTTTGTCGAAGGTGTCAAGGGCGAGATTCCCGAAGCACAACCTCCCTGCCAATAAATCCTTCAACTCACACCCCTATCGGGCGCAACGCAGCATGTGTTGCGCCCGATTTGTAGGCGCTACACAAAGTGTTGACCATAGCAGACCTCTAATCTTCAACACCCAATGCCCATCCTGCCCACCAAACTCCGCACGCTGCTGATAGTCCTTTTGATGGCTATCCTACTGCCCGCGGCCACCGGACATGCACAGGAGGCGGAAACAACACGCACCCCGGCCCAAACCGAGGCCCTGGTGCAACAAATTATCGATAGCATGAGCGTTGAGCAGCGGGTGGGTGAACTCTTTTTGGTGACATTCCAGGGCAATGATACCGGGCCCAACAGCGATATTGCCCATCTGGTGCGAGACCTGCACGTAGGCGGCGTGGTGCTTGCTTCCGCAAACCGCAATTTCAGCAATCAGGGCGATACCGCAGCCCAGGTCTTACAGCTTAACAATGATTTGCAAACCTACGCCTTTCGCGACCTCGATCAGCCCATTCTTTTGCCCGATGGCAGCATGAACGCGGTTGTCAGCACTGGCGGTGCGCCCGGCCTGCCCCTGTTCATTGCCATCAACCAGGAAGGGGATCACCGCCCTTACACCAATCTCATCAATGGCTTCACCCCCCTGCCCGATAACCTGGCGGTGGGTGCAACCTGGAAGCCGGACTATGCCCAGACCGTGGGCGAAATCGTGGGGCGGGAACTTAGCGCAGTGGGCATCAACATGCTGCTGGGGCCTTCGTTGGACGTGCTGGATAATCCCCGCCCCGAACTCAAAGGTTATGCGGGCGTTCGTACCTTTGGCGGCGATGCCTACTGGGTGGCACGCATGGGCCAGGCCTACATTCAAGGGGTGCATCTGGGGTCGCAAGGACACCTGGCCACGGTAGCCAAACATTTTCCGGGCCAGGGCGCCAGCGATCGGCGCCCCAATCAGGAAGTTGCCACAGTACAGAAAAATTTGCCCGCCCTGGAACAAGTGGAATTAGCCCCCTTTCGCGCAGTGACCGAACAAGCAGTTGACTTTGCATCCATCACCGATGCCATGATGACCTCGCATGTGCGCTACAAGGGCTTTCAGGAGAATCCGCGTCAGCTTACCCCGCCCATCTCGCTGGCCCCCGAGCTGCAAACCATCATGCAGGGATTCACCACCTGGCGGCAACAGGGCGGTATTCTTGTTTCCGATGCTCTGGGTGTTCGGGCGCTAAAACGCTACTATCAGGCTTATGAGCCCGGACGTTTTCCCAGCCGTCGTGTGGCTCAGGAAGCCTTTTTGGCGGGCAACGACCTCCTTTATCTGGCTGAATTTGATACAGATGGCGTATGGGAGCAGCAATTGGCCAACATGACCGACGCCATCAATTATTTCAAGCAGAAATATGAAGAAGACCCCGCGTTTCGGTCCCGGGTCGATGATTCTTTGGCTCGCATCATCCGCCTCAAGCTCAAACTTTATCCCCATCTGAGCTGGAGCGAGACGCAAAAATCTTCCGAAAATTTGGAGACCGAGCTGAATCAGGGGCAAGATAGCATCACACACATCGCCTGGGATGCCAGCACCCTCATTTATCCTGGCATCACCGAGCTGGCCGACCGCTTGCCCAGCGCGCCGCTGGCTGATGAGCGTCTTCTCATCTTTACCGATGCTCACGCACTGAGCGATTGTCCTGGCTGCGAGGCCCGTTCCGCTCTGGCTGTCGATGCCATGGAGAAAATCATCCTGCGGCTTTACGGGCCCGATGCCAGCGACCAGGTGAATCAGGAACATATTGCCAGCGCCAGCTTTGCCGAGCTGGAAACCCTGCTCAAACAGAGCCTGGAGCCCGAAGGTGTCGCACCTGAGCAGCGCCTGAGTCCTGAGCGTTTTGCCGAAATCAACAGCCTCATCAACAACGCCGACTGGCTCATCTTTAACATGCTGGATGTCGACAAAGAGCTTTATCCCAGCTCGATGGCGCTGAAAAGCTTTTTGGACCAGCGGGCCGACAGCTTGCGGGGTAAAAAAATCATCGTCTTTGCTTTTAATGCCCCCTACTTTCTCAGCGATACCGAAATCGGCAAGCTAACTGCTTATTACGGACTTTACAGCAAAATCGGCCCCTTTTTAGAGACCGCGGTTCGCACGCTTTTTCGAGAATTGCAACCCGCGGGCAGTCTGCCCATTAGCGTGGCTGGCGTCAATTACGAACTTAGCCGCAATCTTGAACCAGATCCAGCCCGCCCCTTCCCCCTGAAACTGCTGCTGCCCGCTCCCGAGGATGGTGAGCCTGTGGCCATCGATGCCGAAACCGGGGTCATCGATTTGCAGGTGGGTGATGCGGTGCTGGTAGAGGCGGGCCCGGTGCTGGATCACAACGGCCACATCGTGCCCGACGGCACACCGGTGGAATTCATCTTTTTGGATCAGCAGGCGGGCGTAGAGTTGCCGCGGCGGCAAGCGGCCAGCAGCCAGGGCATGGCAGCCACGCAAATCACCATCGAGCGGGCCGGAACTTTTCAGATTTCGGCGACCGCGGGCGATGGCGCCAAGACTGCGGCAGCTATCATTCTTACCATTGGTGGCGAGTCGGGGGCCATTTTGGCTACCACCACCCCCACGTTTACGCCCACGCCCACGCATACGCCCACGCCAACGCATACACCCACGCCCACGCCAACGCTCACAGCCACGCCCACGCCCACACCCACGCCCACCATCTCACCCAACGAAAAGCAACATGGCAACGGGCGCACCCGCAGCGAACGCGTGAATCTGGGTGCTTTTGCCATCGCACTCATCGCCAATTTGCTGGCCGTAACCTTGCATTACCTTCTCAGCGGCGGCCAGGAGCGCTCGCGGCCGCGAGTGGCCCGAGACGTGCTACTTTCGATCATCGGCGCACAAACGCTTTACATCCTTTACGCGTTGGGATGGCTGCCCGCCAGCCCCTATCTGCAAAAGACCATCGGGCCCGCGGGCGCCCTACTGGCAGCCTTTGTGGGCGGTCTGCTTCCCTTTGTCACCGATGGCATCCCCGCATTGCAAGATACTTGTAACTACTAACGTACCCGCCTTCAATCACCACAAAGGCGCAAAGACACTAAGAACACCAAGCATTTTAAAGCTTTTTCTTTTCTTCGTGCCTTTGTGGCTTCGTGTCTTCGTGGTTTCTAGCCGGGCTACCTTAGTAGTAACAGATACTTTCTGATTATGGCCCTGCTTCCACCTCAAACCATCTTGCGCGAGCGCTACGTCATCCTGGATTTAATTGGCCAGGGTGGCATGGGCGCGGTCTACAAAGCTGAAGATGTACGCTTGAAAGGACGCTTGTGCGCCATCAAAGAGGTGCTGACCCTGGGGAACATCATCGACGATGAAGAAGCCTACCGGGAGCAATTCTTCCAAGAAGCCAGCATCCTCGCCCGTCTCGACCATCCCAACTTGCCCAAAGTAAGCGATTATTTCACCGATGAGGGGCGGGAATATCTGGTTATGGATTACGTGGAGGGGCAGGATTTGCGGGAAATCATCAATGAGGCTCGCCGCAAAGGAACGTTTTTGCCCGAGGAGCAGGTGCTGAACTGGATTGGGCAATTGTGCGACACCCTCAGCTATCTGCACAACCTCACCCCGCCCGTGCTACACCGAGACATCAAGCCTTCCAACATCAAGCTCACGCCCATCGGGCAGATTAAGCTGGTGGACTTTGGCCTGGTTAAGCTGCTGACCACCGATGATAGCCGCACAGTAACGGTGGTACAGGGCCGGGGCACAGTGCAATACACCCCGCTGGAACAATATGGCGGCGATACCGGACACACCGATGCACGCAGCGATCTTTATTCATTTGGCGCAACCTGCTATCATTTGGTAACGTTGCAACCCCCGGTGGATGCCCGGCAGCGTTTTTTGCAACCAGGTAGCCTTGCCTTTCCTCGCACCATCAATGCCAATATCTCTTCTTCGCTGGAGCGGGCGATTTTGGCAGCCATGGGCATGCACCCCGACGACCGTCCGGCATCGGTAGAGGCATTCAGCGAAATGCTTTTTGCCAGCCAGGATGTCAAAGCGCCCGGCGGCGTTTACATCGCCCGCGACATCTCCTGGCCCGATGCCTTCTGGCAACATAAATCCCTGGTCATTGCCGCCATGTTACTCCTCTTTTTGGCCCTGGTCATTAGCTTTGCCCTGCCAGCCACATAAGCGCTCACACCTTCACACGCTTTTCATTAAATAGCTGCACATTTGAAACTTGAGAAAAGCGCTGTGCAGCTCGGCGAACCGCAAAGATGGCAACCACAGATTTCACAGATGGCACAGATTTTTGGTAACGACTAACGTACCCGACTTCAATCACCACAAAGGCGCAAAGACACTAAGAACACCAAGCATTTCAAAGCTTTTTCTTTTCTTCGTGCCTTTGTGGCTTCGTGCACTTGGTGGTACGCTCTGGATGGCAATGAACCGTTATATTTCAACTTTCACAGCATCACTTACTTAAAATCATGTCTCAACCCGAAGTAGCCATGCTCATCCTCCAGGAGGGCAATCAGCGCTGGCCCCTGGATAAAGAAAAAATCACCATTGGACGCGGGCCCGATTGCGACATCATCCTGGCCGACCGCGTCGTTTCCCGGCATCATACCTGCATCCGCAAACAGGAAGGCGAGTATTTTATCCAGGATGAAAACAGCAAAAATGGCACCTTTGTCAATGGCAAGCCTGTCACCGCGGCGCAACGCCTTATCGATGGCGACGAAATTCAAATTGCGCTGCGATTTCGGCTGATGTTTGTGGATGCCGGCGCCACCGCACCTCTGAGCCTGGATGCGCCCGAGCCCCGACTGCAACCCAAGTCTCAGGCAGGATTGCATTTGGACGCCACCCGCCGCACTGTGACCGTGGGGGACATGGTGCTGGACCCACCCCTTTCGGTGGCGCAATACCGATTGCTGCACGCACTGGTGCAGGCCCGCGGTGGCGTGGTCACCCGCGATGAAATCGTGCAAGTGGTCTGGCCCGAAGCCAGCGGCGAAGGTGTCTCCGAGCAAGCCATCGATGCACTGGTGCGCCGCCTGCGCGAGCGGCTGGCCGAAGTTGCACCGCAGCAGCAATTCATCGTCACAGTGCGCGGGCATGGCTTTCGATTTGAAAATGCAGGCTGAGCCCATGCCGCGACTGGCGCTGTACCTTCACATCCCCTTTTGTCAGCGTAAATGCCCCTATTGCGATTTCAACACCTATGCCGGACGCTCGGGCCAATACCACGATTTTTCGCAGGCCCTGGCGCAGGACATTCGGCAAACAGGTGACAAACTGGGGCATCCGCGGGTTCGAACCCTATTCTTGGGCGGCGGCACGCCCACTGTGCTGACGCCACCCCAGCTCCACACGATTTTCGAGGCCCTGCACAGCGGATTCGATATTGGGGACGATGCCGAAATTACCAGCGAGGCCAATCCCGGCACGGTCGATCAAAGCCGTTTCGAAACGTTACGAACGTTGGGCGTTAATCGTCTGAGCATGGGCGTGCAATCCTTTGATGACGCTGAATTGCGCTTTTTGGGGCGCATCCACACCGCCCATGAGGCCCAGGCCGCCTTTCATCTGGCCCGAAAAGTGGGCTTCGACAACATCAATCTTGATTTCATCTTTGGCCTGCCGGGCCAGGAACCATCCACCTGGGCCCGCACCCTGCAAACCGCCATCGACCTGGACACTGAACATCTTTCGCTGTACAGCCTGATTGTCGAGCCCGAGACCCCGTTGGCCGCTCAGGTGGCCCGCGGCCAAATCGCCGCGCCCGACCCCGACCTGGCTGCTGATTTATATGAGATGGCGCAGGAGCGATTGGCTGCCGCAGCTTTCGAGCATTACGAAATCTCCAACTGGGCGCGTGGCCCCCTGGGCGCCGACCTGTTGCCCGCGCGGGCCTCGCGACACAATGTGATTTACTGGCACAACGAGCCTTATTGGGGATTCGGGCCTGGCGCGCATAGCTGGTTCGGGAATGTGCGCCGTGCGGTGGGCAACGATGTCGCCACCTACATCCGCCAAGTGCAAGCCCAAAGCAACTACTGGCGCATGGAAGAAAACATCTCGCCAGCACTGGCCATGGGCGAAACCATGATGCTGGGGCTAAGATTGGTACGGGCAGGCGTGGAGCGGGCCCGTTTTCGGCGGCGGTTCGGGGCGGATGTGGCCGACATCTACCCCCAGCAACTCAGCTCCTTGCTGGCTGCTGAACTCATCGAGCTGACGCCGGAGCGGGTACGATTGACCCCGCGGGCCCTGCTCATCGGCAACGAGGTCTTTGCCACGTTTTTGCCCGATAGCTGAGCCACTGCGGCATGCGGGCGCACGCTTGGCTCAACACCATCTTCATCCCACTGCACCGCAACGCATCTTGCGGTATAATGCTCATAGTTATGGCTGAACCCTTTACGCGTCACATCACGCCACATGCTGAGTTCACTGTACCGAACCGCCACCAAGCCAATCATGCGGGCCCGGTGCGCTGGCTGATGTCGCACGCGTTGCGGCATTGGCGCTGGTGGCTGCTACTGATTTTCGGCGCTCTGGCCAACGCTCTGCTGGCCGCGGTCGTCCCGGTATTCATCGGACAAGCGTTTAATGGCATTTTGGCCCATCCGCCCGAGGTGGGGATATTGCTGCGCTCGGCCCTGCTGATTCTTTTTTCGCAACTGCTGCGCAGCACCTTGCAACTTTCGCGCAATTTCAGCGCCGAACTCATTGGGCAGCGCATGGAGCGAGACATTCGGGATGAGGTGTATGTGAGTTTGCTGGGCAAAAGCATGGCCTTTCATGGCACGCAGCCTGTGGGCGATACCATGGCCCGGGCCACCAACGACGTGCGGGAAATCAACTTCATGTTCAATCCTGGCGTCAATCTGGTTATTGGCTCCCTCATGTTCATCATCATGCCATTGGTGGTAGCCCCTCGCTACCATCCGGCCTTGCTGCTGGCCCCCACCCTTTTTGCGTTCACCTATGTGTTGGCCCTGGCCCGTTATCTGCACGAATTAGAGCCTGTTACGCAGCAGGTGCGCACACGCTTTGGTCGCATGAATACCCGGCTGGCCGAGGCCCTGGATGGCATCGAGACTGTCAAAGGCGCGGCTCAGGAATCATCGGAGGTGCGACGATTTCAAAAGGCGGCCCAAGCGTTTCGGGATGCTTTTGTGCATCAGGGCGACATCGAGGCCCGATTTTTGCCCCTGATGCTGCTCGCGCTGACTACTTCGGGCGGATTTCTGCATAGCGTTTTGCTCTATCGGCAAGGCCTACTGGTGATGGGTGACATCGTGGCCTACATGGGCCTGCTGCAATTGCTGGGATTCCCCACCTTCATTTCACTTTTTGCCTATTCCCGCATTTCTTCCGGCATTGCCGCGGCCAAGCGCATCCTGCAACTGATTACCGCACAAACACACATGGATCAAAATGCCGGTGGCTATGCCCGCAAAATGCAGGGCAGCGTCACCTTTAGCCTGGTGGATTTTAGCTACCATATCCATGAACGCCCGGTGTTGAATCAAATTAGTTTCAGCATCAAGCCGGGACAACGCGTGGCCCTGGTAGGACAAACCGGCTCCGGCAAAACCACCCTGGTCAAACTCATCAACCGCACCCACGATGTCACCGGCGGCCAGGTGCTGGTCGATGGTCACGATGTGCGGGAATGGGATATGGCCGCGCTGCGCCGCCAAATCTCCATCATCGAGCAGGACATCTTCCTCTTTTCCCGCACCATCGCCGAAAACATCGCGTTCGGGCGTCCCAAAGCCACCCAGACCGAAATCGAAAACGCGGCCCGGGCCGCACAGGCCCACGAATTCATCCAAAGGTTTAACCATGGCTACCAAACCATCATTGGCGAGCGTGGCGTAACGCTGTCGGGTGGGCAGCGGCAACGTCTGGCCCTGGCCCGCGCCTTCCTCACCAATCCTGCCATTCTGATTCTGGATGATTCTACCAGCGCCATTGACAGCGCCACCGAAGACAAAATTCAACGGGCTATCTTTGCCGCGGCCAAAGGACGCACCACCTTCATCATCACCCATCGCCTTTCGCAAATTCGCTGGGCCGATGTTGTCATCGTTCTGCGCCAGGGCCGCATCGAAGCGTTGGGCAACCACGAAACCCTGCTGCAAAGCTCCCCTGCCTACCAACGCCTTTTTGCCAGCTAACCCCCTCCCTTCCCATGACCATTTTCGCCAATCTCGACACCGAAGGCTACGATCGCCAGTACAGCGACCAAGAGCTGCTGCGGCAAATGCGTGCGTATTTCAAACCGCATACCCGCCGCCTGGTGGTCATCGTGCTTGCCATCGGCGTTATCGCCGCTTGCAGCGCCAGCTTTCCTATTTTGGTGAGCTATGGCATCGATGTGCTGCAAACCGAAACGCATTCATGGATGATGCCCCTGGTCATCACTGCCATCTATCTCTCGGGCGTGTTGGTCTGGCTTTCCAACTGGCTGCGCCGCCGCCTGACCGCCCGTACCATCGGCGACATCGTTCACACCTTGCGCACCGATGCCTTTCGGGCAGCCATTCACCATGACCTCTCCTTTTTCGATCAATACGATTCTGGCCGCATCCAATCTCGCATCACCACCGATACCCGTGACTTTGGCGAAGTCGTCACCATGGTGGCAGATGTCACCGCGCAATTCGTTACAGCGCTGATTTTGGCTGGCTTTCTGCTCAAAACCGAGTGGCGGCTGGCTCTGGGCGTTTTTCTCTTCTTACCCCTGCTCTTTTTTGCTGCCAATGCGCTGCGCGGGCTTATGCGCACCTACACCCGTCTGGGCATGCGAGCCATGGCTGAGGTCAACGCCAAAATCAAAGAAAGCATTGGGGGCATTGCTGTGGCCAAAAATTATCGCCAAGAAGCGATCACATATCAGCAATTTATGACCATCAACGCCGAAAGCTATCAGGTAAATTTGCGTCGCGGGTTTATCCTTTCGGCAGTTTTTCCCTTGCTTGGCGGGCTGGGCGGCATGGCCACGGCGGCCCTGGTGTACGCAGGAGGCCTAACCGTGATGCAAGGTCTTGTTTCCGCGGGCGCCTGGTATCTCTTCCTCTCCGGCCTCGACCGCTTCTTCTTCCCCGTGCTCAACCTGGCAGCCTTCTCTGCACAAATTCAGGCAGGATTAACCGCTGCCGAACGCATCTTTGCCCTGATCGAAGCGGAGCCGCAAGTGGTTCAAACAAACACCCTCACCCCGCCTCCCCTGTCAGGCGACATCCGTTTTCAGCATGTCTCCTTTGCTTACAACACCAACGAGCCCGTTTTAAAAGCGTTCGATTTGCACATCGAACCTGGCGAAACCATTGCCCTGGTCGGACACACCGGCGCAGGCAAATCCTCCATCGCCCGGCTCATCGCCCGCTTTTACGAGTTTCAGGCTGGGCGCATTCTGGTGGATGGGCAGGACATTCGCAGCCTGAATCTGGATGCTTATCGGCGGCAGTTGGGCATTGTCTCACAAACTCCCTTCCTCTTTGATGGCGATATTCTCGACAACATCCGCTATGCCAGCCCCCACATCAGCGATGCCGAAATCATGGCATTGGCGCGGCAAATCGGCCAGGGTGAATGGCTGGATGCGTTGCCTCAGGGCCTGCAAACCTCTGTGGGCGAGCGCGGCAACCATCTTTCTATGGGCCAACGACAATTGGTGGCCTTGTTGCGGGTTCTGGCCCAAAAACCAGCCATCTTCATCCTGGACGAAGCCACGGCCAGCATCGACCCCTTTACCGAATGGCAAATTCGGCAAGCACTGAAGCTGGTACTGGCCCGCTCTACCAGTATTCTCATTGCCCATCGCCTTTCCACCGTTAAAGCCGCAGATCGCATTTTAGTTATCGATCATGGTACAATTGTCGAAGAGGGGGATCATGCCAGCCTAATTGCACACGCTGGGCACTACGCCACCCTGTATAACACCTACTTCCGCCATCAAAGCCTGGATTACATCGAACACGCTCGCACATTGGCCGATTGAGCCACCTATCAGCTTATGACCACCAAAAAACTTCTCATCAGCCTTTTCAGCTTCATCATCCTGCTTTTGCCACTGTTTTGGATGCACCATCCGGCGCAGGCAGCGGAGCCCCTGCGCGTGCGCGTGGGCATCATGCGCGATGGCATCACCCGCATCTCGCCTGAAGATTTGCAAAACGCAGGCATCGACATCGCCAGCATCGACCCCCGCAGCTTTGCCCTCAGCAGCCAGGGCCAGGCCATTAGCATCCTGGTCGCGGGCGAAACTGATGGTAGTTTCGATGCCGGAGACTACATCGAATTCTTCGGTCAAAAATATCACGCCACCCTGCAAGATGAAAAATACACCGATGAAAATGTTTACTGGCTGAGCATCGGCGGCACAGCCGGGCCCCGCATAACCACAGTAGATGCCCGCCCCAGCTTTAACCTTACACCTCCCACCGACTTCAACACCACAGTCCGGGCCGAAGAAAACAACTACTGGTACACCCAGCATCGGAAAAACCCTCCCACCCAAGAAAGCTGGTATTGGCAGCAACTGCGTCCCAGCAGCAGCCATCCCGGCATCACACTCACCTTTTCGGCACCTGTGCCCTGGCCCATTGCCACCCAGCCCTTCACCCTGGAGGTAGAGGAAAACGCCCGTGCCTACAGCCCGCGCCGCACCACCATCAGCCTTAACGGCCAATTGTTGCAGGATGTGACCTGGTCGGGCAAACAGCGGTATCTCTTCAACAGCACCGTGCCCGCAGGCCTGACCACCAGCGGCATCAACACCGTTACCATCGGCGCTTTGCTGACCCCGGGAGTCAGCGCCGATTGGGTTTTTGTCAACTACTGGCAATTGTACTACCGACGCGAATTCAAAGCCTGGCAGGGACAAATCGACTTTTACGCCGAAACCGCCGGGCCCCACGATTACCTGGTGGCTGGCTGGCAAACCCCGCAAGTGGCGCTGTGGGATGTGAGCAACCCGCGGGCCCCGCGGCAACTTGTCAACCCCGCCAGCATCTACAACCAAACCTGGTCGCTGCGGTTCAATGTGCAAGATGCGGTAGGAGACCACTTCTGGTTGCAGTCCGAAAGCAGCATCCAGCATCCCGCCAGCATTGCCCTGCGCCCGCCCCAGCCCTCCTTGCGCACCCCCAACTCAGGCGCCGATGTCATCATCGTTACCGGGCCCGAGCTGCAAACCTCGGCCCAGCGCCTGGCCGCCTGGCATCGGCAGCGTGGGTTCAGCTCACAAGTCGTGCGCTTCGCCGACCTGGTCGATGAATTCAATTACGGCATCTACCATCCCCGCGCCATCACCAACTTCATGCGCTGGACACAAGACCATTGGCCCGCTCCCAAACCGCACTACCTGGTACTCTTTGGCGATGGCCACTGGAATTTCAAAGGTTATAACACCGCCAAATATCCTCTCGAACCACAAATCATCCCTCCCTACCTGAGCTGGGAAGACCCCTGGCAAGGCGAAGTCCCCGATGATAACCGCTACGCCGACCTTGATGGCGATGGCAATCCCGAGCTGGCAGTGGGACGCATTCCGGTCAACACCCCGGCAGAAGCCAACGCAGTCATCGATAAAATCATCGCCTACGATGAAAACACCCGCTCCGAATACTGGCAGCGTCAGGCCATCTTTGTCGCCGACAACGACCCCGCTGCGGGCGACTTTGCCGGTAAAAGTGATGAAATTATCGCCGACCACACCCCTTCTGACCTGATTCCCCACCGCATCTATCGCACCGTCACCCACGAAACCACCGATGATGTGCGGCAGGCCATTGCCCAAGCCATCAACAATGGGGCCTGGATGTTACAATATGCAGGTCACGGTTCGCTAACAAGCTGGATGAAAGGACAAGGCTGGACCACCACCGATGTGGCAGCTTTGCACAATCAAGGACATTACCCCTTCATTAGCACCTTCAACTGCCTTGACGGCTACTTTGCCTATCCTGGCATCGATGCCATGGCCGAAACCACCTTGCGCCAAACACAGTCAGGCGCCATTGCTGCCATTTCGCCCACAGGCCTGGGCGCGACATTTGAACAATCCATTTTTCGGACCACACTCATGGATGTTATCTTCAAGGATGATGTGCGGCGTCTTGGTGATGCGCTGCTCATCACCAAGCAGCGCTACTACCAGCAAATGGGGCATCACTACCTCATCGAAACCATGACCCTGTTTGGCGACCCCACCCTGCAACTGCCCGCGGGCCTGATGTGGCACAACATCTACACCCCCATCTACCTTAGCCCCAATCCACAGCCCCTAACGCCCGACTTCAAACTGCCTTACCTGCCTCCGACCCAAACTGAACCTCTAACGCCACCCCTGTAAAGTAGTTTGCAATAAGTTTCCTAATGTTACTACTAAGGTAGCCAGGCTAGAAACCACGAAGACACGAAGCCACAAAGACACAAAGAAAGAAAAAGTTTTGAAATTCTTGGTGTTCTTAGTGTCTTTGTGCCTTTGTGGTGATTGAAGTCGGGTACGTTAGTAGTTACCTTTTCAGAGATTATTAAACCAAGGTGATTTCTATGTCCAAAAAACTCATTCTGGCAGTGCTGAGCCTGCTGCTCTTGCTCCCTGTCACCACTTTTGCCTCTGTTACCCTGAAATACTTTCGGGTGGGCGATATCAGTAGCCATTCCGTCTATCTCGAATGGGAAACAGCCACCGAGCTGGATCACATGCGTTTTGTACTCAGCCAGGCCGATGCCCAGGATGGCAACTATCAAACCCTGAGCGAATTTGATGCGGAGGGCGATGCGGTGAGCGGCGCACATTACGAGTATTACGACACTGCAGTCGTGCCCGGCAGCGATTATTGGTATCGGCTGGAAGATTTGGATACCAGTAACAACCTCACCGTGGTTGGTGGCCCGATTCATGTGTATGTGCCCACCGAAAATGAGCCCACCCCCACAGCCACGCCCGCACCCACCCATACCCCCACAGCCACACCCACTTCGGCATCGGCCAACACAGCCACCCCTACGCCCACCGTCACACATACCCCTACCCTCACGGTTACACCCACGCCTACGCCCACCCCTGTGCCCACCGACACGCCCACAGCTTCGCCCACCCCTCCGGCAGCCAGCACTGCCACCTTCACGCCCGTGCCCACGCACACGCCCGTGCCCACACACACACCTGTGCCCACGCACACACCTGTGCCTCCTGCCACCAACACCCCCCTACCCCCACCCACCCCCGAAGAACGGGCAACGCCAGCACTGGTCGCTCCTCCCGCTGAATCTGATACAAGTAAGCCCACGCCTCCGACCAAAATCAGCGAAACCGCTGCCCCCGCGGCCACCGCAGCCCCTCAAACCATCACCATTGCTACACCGGCGAACAACACCGCCGCAAACCAGGAACCAAACAGCAGTCCTACCTTTTTGCTGGTGCTGGGATTAGCTGCCCTGTTCGCCGCCGCTATTTTGGGATTCTTTGCCTGGCGAACCTGGCGCAGTTGATTTTTCGACCCCCTCATGCACAAACGCCTCCTCATTCCTGCGACCATCCTGCTGGCTGTCCTGTTGGCCTCGTTGCGGCTGCAAAACCCCACTACGCCCAGCTTTAGCCAGCCCCAGGATGTTGTACTGCACATTCAGCAGACAGGTGTCTACACCCTTCCGGCCCAGGTTCTCAAACCCTTTGGCTGGGAGTTTTCGCGGCTGGAGCCTGCCAACATTCAGCTTTGGCAGGGCGATGTCGCTATCCCTTTGGCAGTGGACAATCGAGGCGACCTGCACTTTTACGGCCAAGTCACACCCACCCGCTACGATCATCATGCAGCTTATGTGCTGCGCTACGGCAACCGCCCGGCAAAACGCATCGGCACCCGCACCGCAGCGCCGGCGCAACCAACAGCCCAACGCACTTTTCAGGCCACCAGTAGCAGCGAAACCAACAGCACCTATCTGGCACAGGTGCGCGAAGGCGATCCCTGGGTAGGACAACGTCTCTCTGCACCTGATGAAATTTCGGTAACACTGGCAACACCGGGCAGCACGCACGGGCCAGCACAACTCGACATCCATTTATGGGCTGCAACCCAGTCCCCCGCCAAAATCGACCATCACCTTCAAATCAGGCTCAATGGGCAAACGGTAGGAGATGAAAGCTGGGATGGCAACGGCCCGCACCACATCCAACTGGCTCTGGCCCCAGACCTGCTGCTGGAGCAAAACCAGCTCATTTTGACCGCGCCTGGCGACACCGAAGCCCCCGCCGACATGGTTTACCTGGATAAAATCAGCATCACCTATCCTCGCCAGCTACAACTGGATGCCGGGCAACTGGCCTTTGAAACGGACGCCCCGACTGTAGAGATTGCTAATCCTGGTGACATTGCCGCTACCATCTGGGATGTGACCGACCCCGCAGCACCGGTGCAGCTTAGCGGAATAGAGGCCCGGCAGCAATACCTGCGTTTTGGATCAGATAGCGCAGGGGTGCATCGCTACCAGGTTTTTGCCCATGAGCAACGCCTTGTGCCCGACATCTCGCTGGCCCCGCCCCAGCTTGCGGTCCCGGCAGCGGGCGCAGATTACATCATTCTGGCACATCCCAGCCTGCTAAGAGCCATGCAGCCCCTGGCCGCACATCGGCAGCAGCAGGGCCTGCGCACCCTGCTGGTCAGCACCGAACAGGTCTATCTCAAATTTAGTGCTGGCATGCAATCGCCCCAGGCCATCACCGACTTTTTGCGCTGGGCCACCCAAACCTGGCCCGAGCCTGCGCCTCGATTCATCCTGCTGGCCGGAGATGCCAGCTACGATCCCCTGGATTACCTGGACGCCCCCAACAAAAATCTGGTTCCTACCCGCTTTGTTGCCACCCAGGTTATGGGCGAAACTGCCAGCGACAACGCTCTGACCGACCTGGATGACGACGGGCTGCCCGATTTGGCCATTGGACGCTTTCCTGCGCAAACAGCCGCCGAAGCCCGGGCCATGGTGGCCAAAACCATCGCCTACGAACAAAATCGGCCCGCGGGCCCCTGGGCACAGCACCTTTTGCTGGTCGCAGATGATGGCAGCGCCGCATTCAGCGACTTCAACAGCGAGATTCTGGAACTGATTCCTCCGGCATTTCCAACCGATAACCTGCTTCTTTCTCCCGAAAACGACATCCGCCCTCAACTATTAGAGGCTTTCAACCAGGGACGGGGACTCATCAGTTACATGGGGCATGGGGCCCTGGATATTTGGGCCCGGGAAGAGATTTTTAGCATCAAGGATGTACCGAAGCTTCATCAGCAAGGGCGTTTGCCCATTATGCTGGTGTGGGCCTGCTTGAACGGCTACTTTCAGCATCCCAAACGCACATCGTTGGGCGAATCTTTGCTACTAAGCCCGCAAGGTGGCGCAGTGGCGGGCATGTTCCCCACCGGCGAAACTTATCCCTCGAATCAATTGGTTATGGCTCGCGAGCTTTTTGGCAACACTCTGTTTCATCGCTCCACCCTGGGCGAAGCACTTTTGGCAGCCACACGTCAACTGGATCCCACTCACGACGGCCAGCGAGATATCATTCTAACCTTTGTATTGCTGGGGGATCCTGCACTGCAACTTCCCCTGACAAGCACTGAACCGTAGAATTGGAGCAATGCAGGCGTCACGCTTTCAGGTGAGCGAAGGTGGGGTCAGTTGTTTTTCGTAGGCGTAGCCGCGCTGGGGACTTTCGCTAAAATCGAGACTGCGCAAACGAGCGTGCATGGCAACATCATCATGGGCAACGGCCTCGAACAGGTGGGTGATGCCACGAGTGATGAGATGATTAACGCCGCGGGCCAACAGCCAGCGCCCGATGTGCCAGCCCCGGAAATCTGGCACGACATGAAGATCGTAAAGTGAGGCTGCCCGTTGATTCTGGCAGGCCTCAGGCTGTGGAAAAAGCATGAATCGGGCCCGGGCCACCAGCGCAGACTCAGACCACACGCTCAGCGCCACATGCTCCGGTAGCCAGTCATCCCAGCGCAAGCGCAAGTCGGGCATGGCTGGCAAAGTTTCTGTCATCAGTGCTTCGAAATCTTGCTCATAAAAGAGCCAGCGGTTCACAAGCTGATATCCGGCATCGCCCAGCGCCGACATCAGCCCCCAATCATCATGGCGTACCGTTCCCCGACCATGATTCAGGCGGGGATAGCCGGTGTCCAGATGAAAAGCCAGCACCTGGGTCACATCCTTTTGCGCCCGAAAATAAGCATCCGCTGCCCGCAACAACAGGCGATACGTAGCTGGTGGCGCGTCTGGAGCCAGCACCAGAGCCCGCAAAAATCCGCGTAGTGATTCCGGGTCATCTTGCGGCAACCGCCCCACCGTGCAGTGCGCAAATCCGGCAAGCTGGCCTTGGCTACGGGCTACCAACCAGCCGTTGGGGTCGATGGCCAAGATGGCCCGGGGCTCGCCGCCGTGCAGCAGCACATCCTCCATTACCTGCGTAGCAGTCAGCGGGCAAGCAACTTCTGGCCACAAAGTCGCCAGTGCGGGCAAGTCACGTCGGTTAAGAATGCCAGTTTCAATCATGTCTGCATCCCTTGCCAAGCAGAAAAAAGCATGAACAAGCCCGCGGCCAACAGCAACAATGCCGAACCGCGCATCATCCAGCTAAATGGACGAGGCGGCATGTGGCGCACCCGCCCCAGCAAGATGGCCAAAATCACCTTGCTGCCCACCAGCAGGCTGTAAAACAGCAGCACAAAACCCACCGCAAACCAGGGCGATGCGTTCCACGCCTGCACCAGCAGGGGTGCGCCCACTGTCGCCCAAAAGAGATAAGGATGCGGGTTGAGAAAATTAACCATCATGCCCCGCCAAAAATCTTGCCGGGCTGTGGGAGCAACGTCGTGGGCAAAGGGGGGTAGATGCGTTTGTTGCCAGGCATCCCACGCCAGCCACAACACAAAGCAGCCGCCCACCGCCATCAGCCCCTGTAGCCAGATGGGGGGCAAAAGGGCGACAAAGCCAATGGCCACGGCCACAATGGGCACATCGGTGAGCAGGGGAGCCAGCGCAATACGCAAGCCGCTGGGCACGCCATAGCGCAACGTACGCTGAATGACCAGGGCCAGCAACGGGCCCGGGGCCAATCCGGCGCTTAATCCCAATGAAAAACCAAGCAATAAAAAGGACATAATGCTATTTTACCACTGCGCGGGAGCTTCTCCCAATCAAAATCGGTTGACATCCCCGGCAGGGAATGCGATAATCAGACGGCAAGGCGCACCGCCTGCATTCAAGATTTGTTACGACTAAGGTAGCCCGGCTAGAAACCACGAAGACACGAAGCCACAAAGGCACGCAGAAAAGAAAAAGCTTTGAAGTTCTTGGTGTTCTTAGTGTCTTTGCGCCTTTGTGGTGATTGAAGGCGGGTACGTTAGTCGTTACCAAAATTTTCTGATATTCCCAACGCAACATACTTATGAATCGATCATCCTCTCGCCCATTGGGTGTTACCGTAGCAGCTATTTTCTTTCTGCTCATCGCCGCAGGGGCCATAGCCATCTCAACCCGTTACA
>CAZMDD010000015.1:0-5850 GCA_964565065.1 uncultured Caldilineales bacterium
GCCCGCATCATGCGCCCGCGTGCCCGCACCAGCGACGCATGAACACTGAAAACTGTGATACTTCTTGGTAGCAAACCTATTTTAAGGCTTGACGATTGTCGCGTTTGCAAAAGAGGTGATACGTGATGCGTAAAACGGCGGGCGTCAGCTTTTTGTGAGGAGGGCCGTCAATCCATCATGGTCGGAAATGTTACGGTTTTGCTGACGGCGCTCGATGATGGCATCGATCTGTACATCGATCTCCTCCGTCGTGGCAATATGATCCACCATCAATTTGCCGTCACTGCCTCGCAGCCCAAATGTATGGATGGTCATCCGCGGGCCGAGGGCCTGCAAAAGCATTTCATACGCCCGCCGGTTACGGGGCGGGATGCGCTGGTTGAAGTCGCCCAGAACGCAGATAGGCTCCGGCTCTGAGGCATAGATGTTTAAGACCCGTCGCAGGCCTTCCAGATAGGCGTAGTGATCCTCCCAGGGCTTTCTATCTCTGCGCCCGGTGTTGACATGGGCCATCGCCCAGGGGATGCACACGCCCACAAAGCGAATGCCCGCGCTGACGCCCGAAACGAAACGCCCCCGCGGCATCGCTTCATCACCGACATCATCCACCTGCCGCCACGGCGCGCTATTCCACAGCGCCACCTTGCGTCGATTGCCGCGGTTCGGATAACCATAATCGGCTTGTGAGTGAATAACGTATCCCCGACCTGGCTGGAAGATCTCCAGAGGCGTTTCGGTGAGGCAGGTGATGTCGGGAGTGCTGGCATCCAACAAAGCACGAATGAGCTGCATCTTGCGGGCCGAGGGGGCCCATTCCACATTCCAAAGTAAGATTTTCATCATGGTATCAGTAGCGAGATGTCCAAAATCAACGTGGCGGCTGTGGCCGTATTCAAGAAGGCGGGAGGATCACATTAATCCTCAAAGAAGTCTCCGATCCATATCACCCAATCCAGATGTTCCGTGACCGCGTTGCACATCCTCCTCTTCCCGAAACGTCTTAGCCAATTGCAGCAGCCGCAGATAAGCCTCGGCACGACGCATTGGCTCATACTTCTTGGGGGAAATGACGACGCCCACAGGTTTGCCGCGGTTGGTAATGGTAGCAGATGTGGTTTTGCCCCTTTTCAGCCATTGAGAAAGATGGCTATGGGTTTCTGAGACTGAGACTTTTGCATTCATTAGCGATCTGAACAAAAAAGGGTGATGTGAAATGATGATTCTATCTGACCATATCTTACCATACCATACAAGCAAGGGTGCGTTAGGGGAGTGTATCCTTTGTGGTTGAAACGCACCCGGCTCCATCTGCCCCCTTGACAAATGTTTCAATTAGCGCGAAACTGGACTGACCGGTCAGTCTAGTTTCATTCTTCGCTCATATCATCTATTCCAACGATTATGTCTCCACGCCCGAGTAATAAAAAACAACGTCAAAATCAAATTCTGGATGCTGCCATGGCTGTTTTTACCCGTCTGGGCTTTAACAAGGCCCGCATGGATGACATTGCCAAAGAAGCCCAGTTGAGCAAGGGGAGCCTTTATTGGCACTTCAAGAGCAAAGAGGACATTATTTCGGCGGTACTCATGCGCATGTTCAAGAGTTATCTCGATGATTTGAGAGCTGTGCAGGAAACAGCAGGTCCGGCGGCCAGTAATTTGCAAAATTACTTCAGCCATGGCATCGATGACATCAACAAACTGCAACGATGGCAGCCCCTGATGGCGGAATTTTATGCGATTGCCACCCGGCATCGCAGCACCCGACTCTTCTTAAAGCGCTACTATCAAGAATACATCGACATTCTTGCCCAAATTATCACGCGCGGCATGGCCGAGGGCGACTATCTCCCTGGCGATGCGCGTCAGAGAGCTTTTCTATTGGTTTCAGCGGGCGAAGGTATTATTCTGATGTGTTCATTGGGCCTGTGCGAAGACAGTTGGGGGGAACGTTTTGTTGCATCGATGTTGCAAATTCTTAGCAGCTATTCACATCCCCGCTCCATAGAAACCCCTACGGCCACCCAATCAAGCGACAGCCATGAAACAGCAGAGGCTTGACAGCAGAGCCAGACGATTGACAACGCTCAGAGTATTTTGATTTCATCTACCCACCGCATCGGAGGCCCGACATGCCCCAGCAACCCCTTCTCCAACTTCAAGCACTTAGCAAAAATTATCAGATGGGCGATGTTACTGTACATGCCTTGCGTGAGCTTACCCTGGATATCGCCCCGGGCGAATTCATCGTCTTGCTGGGACCCTCCGGCTCGGGTAAAACCACCACGCTCAACCTTATCGGAGGCCTGGACCGGGTCACATCGGGCCATCTTGTCATGCAAGGGGAGGATATTACCCGCTACAACAATCGGCAGCTTACTGCACACCGGCGCACCAAAATCGGCTTCATCTTTCAGTTTTTCAATCTTATTCCCACCCTAACTGCCAGCGAAAATATCGAATTTGCACTGACGTTGGTTGAAAAGGATGGGAAACGATTGCGGCAACGGGCCCGAGATTTGCTGGAAATGGTGGGGCTGGCTGATCGGGCGAAACATTTTCCCTCGCAGCTTTCGGGGGGTGAGCAACAACGAGTGGCCATTGCCCGAGCTCTGGCCAATCGCCCCCCAGTTATGCTGTGCGATGAACCAACAGGAAACCTCGATGTCGAGACGGGGCGTCGTGTGCTGCAAGTCTTGCGCGAGATGAACCGGCAGGAAGGAACCACCGTGGTGCTGGTCACACACAACGTTGCCATCGCCCCCATGGCTGACCGGGTTGTACGCCTGCACAGCGGCAAAATCAAAGAGATTATCGAAAATGCCGCACCTGCGTCAGTTTCAGAGCTGAACTGGTGAGGTGAGCCATGAAACTTTTATTGCTAAAAACATTTCGTGATATGAAAAGCGCATGGGCGCAGAGTCTGGCGCTCATCATCATTGTAGCTTTGGGCATTGCCAGCCTGGTGGCCATGGCGGGCGCTTATCGCGATCTTTCCACCTCCTACCAACGCACTTATGATGAACTACATTTCGCAGATGTTAGTTTTTCGGTGCAAGCGGCCCCGGAAGCTGTGGTGGATGATGTGGCAGCGGTGGCAAGCGTGCGAGCCGCGGCCCCGCGGCTGGTGGTGGATTCAGGCTATGAGCTGCCCAATGGCGATCCTATTCGCACCCGACTAATGGGCGTGCCGCCAGGCCAACAGCCTCAGGTCAATGCGCTTTACATTCGCGAAGGACGTTTTTTGGCTGATGATGATTTAGCGGGCGTATTGGTGGAATCGCATTTTGCCGATTATTACAAACTCAAACCGGGCGATAGCGTCACGCCCATCATCCAGGGGCAGAAAAAGACCCTGACCGTTGTAGGCATTGTGGCCAGTCCCGAATACCTGGTTGTTAGCGCCAGCAAGCAAAATTTTCTGCCCTCACCCCGCACATTTGCCGTGTTGTGGGTATCATTGCCGCAATTGCAAGCATGGACAAACAATCAGGGCAAAATCAATAACATCAATGTGCTGGTGCAGGCTGATGCCGACCGCGAGCAGGTCATTCAGCGCGTTGAAGCTGTGCTGGAACCCTACCATCTGAGCGAAACGGTCACACAAGAGGAAGTGCCCTCCAACGCGGCACTCAAACTTGATTTGGGCGGTTTCGAGAAATCTGCCTACATCATGGCCTTTTTGATGCTTTTCGTAGCGGCGATGGCGGTTTATGCCATGCTCAGCCGCCTCATCTGGAGCCAGCGTCCGCAGATTGGATTGATGAAAGCGTTGGGATATAGCGATGGCGCGGTGCAGGCCCATTATCTGGCGCTGTCGCTGGCCATTGCCGTCCTGGGCGCTATTGCGGGCGTGGCATTGGGGATTCCCCTGGGGCGCGCCACCACCATCGGTTATGCCCACGAACTGGGAATCCCCCTGGTACAGAGCAATGTCTACGCCGATCTCATTTTGATTGGTGTGGCCATGAGTCTGCTTTTTGCCATCCTGGCCGGAATCAGCCCTGCGCGCAGCTCCGCGCGGATGCCTCCTGCTGCGGCCATGCGCGTAGATGCCAGCCAAATCAAGGCAAATGGCCATCGAAACTGGATTGAGCGATGGGTGCGTTTGCCGCTATGGTTACGTTTGCCCTTGCGCGATGTTTTTCGGAATCCGCGGCGTACAGCCACGACCATGCTGGGCATCATTTTTAGCTTTGTGCTGGTTCTCATTGGTCTGGGCATGGCTGACTCGATGAGTTTTGGCCTGCAGCGTAATTTCGAGCAAATCGAAACCTGGGATGCCATGGTGACGTTTAACACGCCGCAGACAGCAGCGAGCTTGGACAAGGTACGGGCAATTGCGGGTGTGCGTGCTGCGGAGCCGGTTATCCAACTGCCGGCAATGCTCAAAGCTCACGGCCACGAGCAGGAAGCTTTTCTCATCGCCATCCAGCCGGAAGACAGCCTGCATGTGCTGCAATTGCCCGCTGGTCAAACTCCGCAAAGGGCACTGAAGGATGGACATCTGGTGCTGACAGGGCATTTGGTCGATGTGCTGGCACTGGCGCCCGACGATGAGGTAACAATCAGCAGTTTTTTGGGCGAACACACTTATCGTTATAGCCAGACCACCGATGAGTTAGGAGGCACGCTGGCTTATATTTCTTTTGATGAAGCACAGCGGCAAATTGGCGCACCTTTGCAGGTTTTCAACATTTTGTATCTGCGCATGGATATGGCCCGCGTAAAAGCGATCAAACAGGCGCTTTATCATTTGCCAGGAGTTGCCAATGTCGAAATCAAGGCCGATGTGCAGAAAGATTGGCAAAGCATGATGGGCCTGTTTTATGCGTTTGTGGGGGTTATACTGGTGTTTGCCATGATTATGGCTTTTGCGCTTCTGTTCAACAGTATGACGATTAATGTGCTGGAGCGCCAACGGGAATTGGCGACCATGCGGGCCATTGGTGCATCGGGCTGGCGTATTGCCCGGCTGGTTCTGGTGGAGACCGGGATTTTGTGGGCAATTACGCTTATCCCGGGCCTGTTGCTGGGCTGGTGGGCCAATCGGGCCTTTGTCGCCTCATTTAGCGGCGATCTCTTCACCATGCTTGCGTACATCAGTCCAGCCAGCTTTGTGTGGACTGCTGCGGGCGTGCTGTTAACCATGCTCATCTCTACGCTACCTGCCATCCGTCACATTACCCATCTGAATTTGGCCGAAGTCACCAAGATGATGACCAGTTGATTGTTTGTGTGCGGGTGGATGGTGGATGACCCGGGCCTGCGCCCGCGCCACCGCCTTCCATCTTCCCGTAGTGTAAGCAGTTTGCGCCCGAGACCAACGCCCGGTAAAATAACGGCATCACATTTTTCCGCTGGGTTCCCCTTCTTCCGCCATTTCCCGAGGCCGCACATGCTCATTCGTTCCATTGCCATCCTTTTACTGCTGGTGACCCTGACCGCCTGCTCGGGCGCAGCCACGCCCGCCAGCGGGCCCGCACCCGCGCCCACGCATGATGCCCCCGCGCCCGAAGCCACCGCCGAACCCACGCTCGCAGCCACGCCCGCGCCCACCGCAACCGCCACCATCGCCCCATCTCCCACCGCGACCCATACCCCAAACCCCACAGCCACCCCAACCCCCACCGAAGCGCCACCCACGCCCGAACCCACGCCCGAGCCCACGCCCGAGCGCCCGGAGGCGCTCTCCGCGGCCGAGGCTTTATTGTGGAACACCACCGAAATCTTCCGCTCCGATCAAGCTGATGTGACCGTTGTGGTGGATAACGATTGGATGGAGCAAGAGGGCTTTACCCCGACCATGCACATCAACACCGAAGATGGCTACAGCGAGGCGCTCTACAC